>DAOWHR010000433.1 GCA_030641315.1 Anaerohalosphaeraceae bacterium
CAGATCACAACTAAAACGCCTGGAGCAAGCATTATTTATACCTTAGACGGGTCTGCGCCGACCTTAACAAATGGTACGCAGGTTCCTTCCTCCGGCCCTGATACGATTCCGACCGCGACAGTTCAGATATCGTCCACAACGGTCCTGCGGGCAGCGGCATTTAAAGACACTTTCCATCCATCCAATACTGATACACAGACATATATTTTCCTTGACGACATCATTGCATCAAATGTGATGAACACAGCAATTACTCAGGACCCAAGATACGCTCCTCATATGCGTCAAGCCTTGACCGACCTGCCGACAGTATCTATCGTATCCAATTCCGATCATCTTCAGCAGTATATTGTGGGGCCATATCCCGAATGGGCTTATGATGAATTTCCGGTATCGATTGAGTGGATCATGCTTGATGGGTCCTTCGGTTTTCAGGAAGATGCCGGAGCCGCACGTTTTGGCGGACACTGGTACGATAGGCCAGGCGGCATACCTTTTAACAAGTGGAGTTTCCGTTTGTATTTCCGCGCCGAATACGGAAAACCAAAATTGAAAGCTCCGATATTCGAAGGATTCGACCACGGGATCGCTCCGACAGATGTTTTCGACCAACTCGATCTGCGTACCGGTTCACATGATATGTCTCAGCGAGGCTTTTATATGTCCTCTCCGCTTACCGCAGATACAATGCTCGAGATGGGTAACGTAAATCCGCACAGCCGTTTCGTGCACCTTTACATCAACGGCACATACTGGGGGCAATATAACCTCCATGAGCGATGGAACTCTGACATGGTCTCGCAGTATATGGGAGGTGAAAAGGAAGAGTACGAATCTATCAAAACAAAAATTAATGTGGGTGGATGGAATGATATGGGGGTGCCTTACGATGGTGACGGATCGACTTGGCAGAATGTATTGTCGCTGCGAAACAACTATGAGCAGGTTAAATCATGGCTGGATGTTCAGAGCTATGTGGACGTTATGCTTATGTGGATGTTTGGTCGGTCAGAAGAAGAGTACCGTTGCGTAGGGTCGATAGCTGAGAACGTCGTTGGTTTTCAGTTCTGGCTGAACGACCCTGATGGATTTACTCGTGATGTCGGGGACAAAACAGGTTCTTACGGGCCAGGGCATATTTTCCATTATTTGTTTGCCGAATCGAATCCTGATTACAGGACTTTCCTGGCTGACAGAATCCACGAGCATTTCTTTAACAATGGTGGCCTGACCCGGACCGCTATGACAGAAAAGCTCCTCGAAAGATGTGATCAGATTGATGTGGCATTTTTCGCTGAGGCGGCAAGGTGGGGATATCGTACTCCCGACTCATGGGCTGGCGCCAGAGACAACTATATTAACAATATACTCTCATCTCGCCCCCAGACTCTCTTGGACCAGCTCCGAAATGCAGGATTCTACCCCAATGTGGTTGCTCCTGTCTTTCATATCAATGACGTTTACCAGCATGGTGGCATGGTCATTTCCGGTGCGGAGTTATCAATGTCTGCTCCAGCGGGAACAATTTATTATACTCTTGACGGCAGCGACCCGCGTCTGCAAGGTGGTCAAATTAACCCAACAGCTTTTAGCCATGATACCGGTGGTAATGGCGACAATACGCTTATTACAAAAGGTTCAACATGGAAGTATCTTGATGACGGCACCGATCAGGGTGCGGCCTGGACAGACTTGTCGTTCAATGATAACCTCTGGAAATCAGGTGCAGCCCAACTCGGTTACGGTGACGGCGATGAAGTGACAGTCGTCAGCTTCGGGACGGATCCGAATGACAAGTTTGTGACAACGTATTTTAGGCATACCTTTTATGAAACTGATGCTTTGCTATTTACTGATCTGTCGGGATGGCTTTTGCGTGATGATGGCGCGATCGTCTATCTAAACGGCACTGAGATATACCGAAGCAATATGCCTGCAGGACCCGTGGGGTACCTTACGCCTGCCTCAAACGTTACTAGAGGGGGTGCAGAGTCAACCTTTAATGCTATTACTGCTATCGATACCGATCTGCTCGTATCTGGAGATAATAATATCACAGTCGAGGTTCACCAGCAAAATATTACCAGTTCGGATATAAGTTTTGACTTTGAGTTAACCGCATCGATAGACAGCAATGACTTGATCACCAAAACTCCGATTGAAAACTCAACTATTGTCAAATCCAGAGTATTAAAAGATGGCCTCTGGAGCGCACTTAATGAGGCGGTTTTTGGGGTTGGTTCTGTTAAAGAAAATCTTCTTATTACTGAGATCATGTATCATCCTGCTGGCGATCCTAATTCTGAATTTATCGAGCTTAAGAATGTCGGCACTGAAACGATCAACCTGAATCTTGTTAAATTTGCAAACGGTATTGACTTTATTTTCTCCAGTGTCACCCTTGCCGCAGGTGAGCATGTTGTTGTGGTTAAGAATATTGCGGCATTTAACGATCGGTACACCAGCTTTAGTGGTACTGTTGCTGGTGAGTATGTTGGCAGTCTTGACAACAACGGTGAAAAGGTACGGTTGCAGGACGCTCTCGGTACGGTCATCCATGAGTTCTCATATAAGGACGGCTGGTACGGGATCACCGACGGCGGTGGATTTACGCTGACCGTTATCGACCCTGCAAACGCTAACCCCGCGATGTACGGCAACAAGGATACGTGGCGTGCGAGCACACATCACGGCGGTTCGCCAGGTACGGATGACGGTGGTCCTAATCCCGGCGATATCGTTATCAACGAGTTGCTTGCTCATTCCGACGCTTGGCCAAACGACTGGATCGAGCTTTACAACGCAAGCGGTGTCCAGATCTATATTGGCGGCTGGTACTTGAGTGACAACAACGATGACGATCCGAACCTGATGAAGTATCGTATCGCAAATGGTACTACTATCGCTGCTGGTGGATATGTTGTCTTTACGCAGGATGAGCACTTTGGCAATGCGTTTGCTCTTAGCGAAAATGGCGAGAAGGTTTGCCTTACATCGTCTGCCGGCGGTGAGCTTACCGGCTATCGCGAGGTTGAAAGCTTTGGCGCATCTGAGGTGGGCGTGTCTTTGGGCAGGCACTACAAAGCGAGCACGGACACGTACAACTTCGTCGCGATGAGCAACACCACAAAAGGTTATGCCAACGCCTATCCCAAGGTCGGTCCTGTTGTGATCAGCGAGATAATGTACAATCCATCGGTTGGCGGTTCGTACAGCAAAGGCCAGTACGAATACATTGAACTTTGCAACGTCAGCGGTTCGACTGTGACGCTTTTCGATGAGGACCTCAACCTTGGCTGGACGTTCACTGACGGAATCGACTACACGTTCGATCAGAACGCAAAGGTCGATCCGGGCGAGCGCATCATTATCGCACGCAACATTGCCGCCTTTGAAGAACGCCATGGTTACTCAGCCGGCGTGCTTGGTCCGTTTGAAAATGGCACAAAACTGAAAAATGAAGGTGAACGGCTGCAGCTTGGCAAGCCGGGCGATATCGACGAGGACGGTATCAGGCAGTACATACGCGTTGACAGGGTGACATACGGCGACGGGTCGGAGGGCTTATGGCCGATAGAAGCTGCCGAGGAAGGCAAAAGCCTGACAAGAAAGATACTAACCGACTACGGCAACGATGCAGCGAACTGGAAAGCAGAACAAGAATCACCGGGACAATGATTGAGTGATTGTAATCCATCCCGAAGATACTGATATGGAACGACTGCGCTTGTTTAGCGGACATCCGACCCATGAAATCCATTAAGGATTTCATGGTTTTACCCCTCATAAAATTGGTTTACGATTTACGATGAAGCCCAATTAGTTGTAATTCTGGTTGTAACTTGAAATGCGAATAATACAGTCGCCAATCACAAGAAATTGAACTACCTTAGTTTATGATAATTATACGAAATGAAGTGCGATAGGTTATATAAACCTGACAACTGTTCCAAATGATACAGTAGCCATGAAGTCCATTAATACAATTCTTATCATTCTTGAGCACAAAAATTGGG
>DAOWHR010000431.1 GCA_030641315.1 Anaerohalosphaeraceae bacterium
AATCTATAATGTACCATATTGGAACCGTGCAATTGAGGCTATGCTAAGCAACCATCTAGCACCATAGTCAGTAATTTTAAATGTACCATTTTTGATTACAGGGACCAAAATGGTTCCCTGAAATCTGCTGCGTCAGAGCTTGATTGGAATAAATGTTGCGAGGTATTGTGATGTGTATGCTCATGCTTCTTTGGCAACGCACAGGCAGTGCGCGCACCGGCTGCGAGGTTATGATTCTATGCCGATAAGGGAGATATGATGCTGCCAGCCGAAGACGAAACGGATGCCCGTTGGCTGCAAGTAGGAAACCGTAAATTAAAGATTTACACAGTACTAGTGTTCGATGTGAAGCCGTTCGATCATTCTGTTAAGTTTACGATGATCGATCTGGAGCAGGTTTGCTGCGCGCCTCTTTCGCCAATTTGAGTGTTCAAGTGCCTTAACGATAAGTTTTCTGTTTGCCTGATCAAGCGAAGGCACAACTCGCGCAACATCATGATCCTGAGTATGGTTGACGATCTCAGGGGGCAAAACACCAGGCGGAATAATATTATCCGGTGACAGAACAAAGGAACGTTCCATGATGTTTGAAAGTTCTCTGACATTACCAGGCCAGGTATATTTCTCAAGAAGATTGCGTGTTTCCGGGGTCAGGCGTTTGACGGGTTCACTGTAAAGGTGAGCCTGACGTAACAGAAAATGCTCTGCCAAAGGCAAAATATCTTCGATACGCTCTCTTAAAGGAGGTATTCTAAGGCTTATGACATTGATCCTGAAATACAGATCCTGCCTGAATGTACCTTTACGCACCATAGCTTCGATGTCACGGTGTGTGGCACAAACCAATCGTATGCTCACCGGGTATTGCTTTGTAGAACCTACCGGCGTTACAATAGAGTCCTGCAGCACACGAAGCAGCTTTGATTGGGTTTGAGGATTTAATTCGCCTATCTCATCAAGGAACAGTGTCCCGCCGTCTGCGGCTCTGATAAAACCAAGAGTATCACGGTCGGCCCCTGTAAACGCCCCTTTGACATGACCGAATAACTGGCTTGCGAACAATTCACCGGATAGATTAGTACAGTCTACCGGAATAAAAGGCTTTGCGCAGCGATCACTGCTGTAATGTATCTGCTTGGCGATAACCTCTTTACCACAGCCGGATTCGCCCCTCAGAACAACAGTGCACTCACGATTAGCTATCGTCCTGCAAAGATCGAGGACCACACGAAAAGACTGCGCCCGCCCAACACAGCATTCAGACACTGAGTTTTCACTCTTATGTTCCAACATTTTGTTTTCAATCCACCACTGGCCCCGATAAATTGAGGCTATTCAACCCCAAATCATCTGGAAATTGTAACAGAGGGGAACAATAAGACATCCCGGCCAACACCCTCGTACGAGACGGCCTCCAAGCCGTCTATATTATGTAAGCAATATACCTAATTATAGAGAAAAGTGATTAAAAGTCAAGATAAAATTCATAAAAAGTTGATTTGTAAGGTTATTTATAGGACGGGTTGTCGTTATTGTGTTATTTGAGCGTTTTCCGAAAATATTCCAGGGTTTTCCATATATATTTTTTCGCACATCAAAACAGACAAAACATCCAGTTCCAACGTTGATGATCAATATTATATGTTACCTATCTTTAAATATGTACCGGTAAAGTCGATTGATAGATTTGGCAATGTGATATTCACGACAAACTGTCGAATTAGTCGACAATATTACTGTCACTGCTCTGCCTGCAATAGCTATGACGGGCATGTTTACTTTTTTAGGAGCAATGAACGATCATCGACGAAAATGCTTGACTAAATGCCAAAGTGATGCGATAAAATGAATGTTAGAGTTTGTGTTCTGTATTTTGCAGGGGATCATTATTATGTCTGAGATTGATATTATTCGTGAAGTTGCTGAGCAGGTCCTTAAGGTTCCAACTCTTGCAGGTACCAAGGATAGTTATCTTTGGGACCGTGCGCAAAGGCTGGTTCGTAACGTTGAGCATATTTGCCGACTGCCGGAGTTGGCTCAGTCTAACCGGCCTATCGACAGGTTTGCACTGACTTCTGCGGCATATTTTTCAGATGCCGGTTTCGCTCATTATGTTGACGCAGAGGACAAGACAGCAAGAGTGGTACTCGCCGATGTAAGTGTTAGCGATCTTCGCGATTTTTCAGCGCAGGTAGTAACCGACAAACTGTTAAGTCTTATCGCCGGTCCGAAGATCGACAAGATCAACCGTATCATGCAGGAGTCAAGTGATAAGCAATCGAAGCTGACTGAAGCGATGATACTTTCCGACGCACGCAATCTTGACGATATGGGAGCTATCGGGATCTTCAACGAATTCAGGCGATATGTCGTTCACGGCAAAGGTGCCTCCGATGCGATCGATAGCTGGAGACGCAAAGTAGACTACCGTTACTGGGAAGCAAGGCTCAAAGAGAGCTTCCGTTTCGAAGTGGTTGCCAGGATCGCCGAACAAAGGTTTGAAGCTGCTGAGTTCTTTATGAACCATCTTATGATTGAAAACTCCGCCAAGGACCTTGAGGATGTTGTCATAGAGTCGCTTAGTCAATAACACCATTACCGTATATAAAGAGATCTTCAGATGAAGCATAATCCGATCACAGCGATATTTCCAGGCTCGTTCGACCCTATTACCAAAGGACATCTTGACGTTATCGGACGTGGGATCAAAATGTTTGATAGACTTATCGTCGCTGTCGGCCAAAACCCAGGCAAGGATCAGCTCTTCACACTCGAAGAACGCGTCGAGATGATCCGTGAGCTTGTCAAAGACATGCCGCGCGTTACTGTAGAAAGCTATAAATGCCTGACTGTTAAGTTTGCCGCCCAGAAAAAAGCCGAAGTAATGCTTCGGGGACTTCGTAACCTGACAGATGTGCAGTACGAGTTCCAGATGGCAATGACCAACCGCTCGGTAGCAGGAGTAGAAACCGTCTTCGTTATGACCAGCGAGGAGTACGGCTTTGTAAACTCATCAATGGTACGAGACGTAGCAGTGCTGGGAGGAGACGTATCAAAACTGATACCGGAATCAGTATACAAAAAACTCAAGGCACGAATCGCAGAAAAAGAAACAGAATAGCCGTAACAAGTGCGGTTATAATTGCTCTAATATTACTTTACCACGGTTCCGAGTGCCGCTGCGTCTTCAGCGGGGATTTCCGGTGCCGCTTCGCCAGTTGTGATCTCTTTTCTCAGCGATTCCTTGAGCGTCTCCAGGCGTATCTTCATATCGGCCTGCATCTGTTCATTGCCCGCCGACAGCGTGATAGCTTTTTCCTGTGCGGCTATGGCTTCGGCGAGCTTGCCGGTTTTGGACAGCGCTAATGCATAGGTATCCAGAACGATTGGGTTCTTGCCGTCGGTGCCGGTGTTGGCCAGTGAGGCAGCTTTCAAAGCCATTTCCAGGTCGCGGTTGGCGTCGTCAACATCCGGCAGCGACATGATCCGTTTCGCCAAGGTGTTTAATGTCTGCGGATCGCTCAATTCGATAATCTCTTCGGCCATCGGACGTGTTTCTTCGATTGTTGCTCCGTCTGTAAGAGCGGTACGATATTTATAGAACAGCATGCCGAGTTTGCGTGAAGCGATCTCTCGTTCGGCCTGGACTTTGGCATAGGCATTCATCTCAAATGTTCCAGCCAGAACCTGTTCCAGCACTTCGTCCATCCTGCTCGTCGGATGACCGACCCAGACGACATTACCTCTGCCGTCAACGATAAACGCTGTGGGGATACCTTTCTGCTTGTATGCTTTCATATACCCGTCGGTCACGGTGCGTTTCGGGTCCTGTGCGACGGTGTAATCCATTCTTTCATTCTGCTCGGCAACAAAGCCCTTGACTGTCTCAAGATCCTCTTCATTTGAAACGCCGATGACCGTGACGCCTTTGTCTTTGAATTGCTTTTGAATTTTGGTCAGGTGGGGGATGCTGCCTCGGCACGGCTTGCACCAGGTCGCCCAGAACTCAACGACATAGACCTTGCCATCGGCGAATGTAACCGGATCGCCCTTGACATAGGTCAGGCCATCCAGCGAAGCTGCCTTTTGCCCCAGTTTGGCGGCGGACTCTTTGTTGTTTGGCGATGGCGGAGCGGACTCTTCCACTTGTTTGGCGGCGGACGCTTTGTTGTTTGACGATGGCGGAGCCGGATCTTGCTCCTGATTGGCGGCGGGCGATTTGTCATCTGGCGACGGCGGAGCGGGTTCTTCTTTCTTGCTGCATCCGGCCAACACTCCGGCGATGATCATTGTAATAAGAAACAGTCGTGCCAATTTCATAGTGTGTCCTTTCAATACAGTTTTAATTCAATAACACCATATACGACCCGGACGATTCTGACAAAGAAAAAACTTTCTTAAACAGCATCCACGAACCAGATACTACCAAAATCCAGTTTCTTTGTCACGGTTCACTTGGAAAATCCGGGTTCAAGGAAGCAAGTTTTGCTTCCATGTTGGCAACCGGCCTAAAAAATAGTCGCTTGCCAATCTTCGAGCTGCTTAGCAGTCCGTTTTGCTCAATATCCATCAAATCGTTTCTCGCAGTTTGATAGACCACATTGTGGCTTCGCTGATGAGATATTATTGTATACTGGAAGTTTGGATGTCTAATCGCATGATTGATCAGATCACGTTGACGGTGATTGAAAAGCAAAGTTCCCCGAAGTTGAGATTCAATTTTAACAAGTTGCTCTGTTTTGCGTTTGATGTGTTCATGCAGTTTTTTTATGGCCTGCATAATTACTTCAAGATGATATATTATGAAATAAGTCAGATCGTTGTCATCTGTTTCTGTATACAGAAAAGCTCTTCCATATTTCGCCGGAGCATTAAGTATGACCTGCGAGATGGAGATGAATTCGAAC
>DAOWHR010000187.1 GCA_030641315.1 Anaerohalosphaeraceae bacterium
CAGTCTCTCGATGATTCTGATCCGGCCATATCCATATTCGCTGCCGACGACCCCGTTACCGCCCAAATGTACCAACGATACTCCAACCAACCGGGCCGCACCTGTCAAATTTTCGATCCATCTGACATCCCCGACTCCCTCGCACAGGTTTTCCCGCTGGCAGGTAAAATGAACCTCGCCAACCTCGCAGCAGCCGTCAAAATTGCCAAAAACTTCAACATTTCAGACAAGACAATAGCCGACTCGTTGCCATCGTTTAAATCGCTCCCCCACCGCCTCGAAAAAGTAACGACTGTCAATGGCGTAACATACTATGACGACTCAATAGCGACAACACCCGTCAGCGTCATCGCCGCCATTTCCGCATTCGATCAGCCAAAGATACTCATCGCAGGCGGCTACGACAAAAACATACCGTTCGATGAACTCGGATCGGTCATAGCAAAAAACGCCAAAGCCGCGATACTGATTGGCCAAACAGCCGATAAGATCGCAAAAGCAATAACAACCTGCCCCGATAACACGGCTAAAGTTGAAATTGTTCCCACACTCGCTGACGCCGTAAAACAAGCACAAAACATCGCCGCCCCAGGCGACATAGTACTGCTAAGCCCGGCATGCGCAAGCTACGACATGTTCCAAAACTTCAGACAAAGAGGCCTCGCTTTCAAAAAACTCGTAAACGACCTTCAGTGAAAGTTATAGGACCACAAACAAAACAACTGTAATTATTTCAAACAGCATAACCGTTACAGCCCTACTGAAAACCGCCCCGCAAACCTGTCTTTACGCACTTTTTCATATCGCACAAAAAACGGCCCGCAAAAAGTTAATCCTCTTTCCATCTTCAAATTAAGTCCGCACAATCCATCGCCGATCTCCCAACAGTAAACAAACAATTGATCGTGGAGATTTCAAAATGAACAATGTGTCAGAAAAAAGAACGGAAGATAGACTGCGTTACAGTTGGCCGGTTTGGTTTGCTGAAAATTTCAACGACGTACTCGCACAGGGACAAATGGTAGACGTCTCAAGCGGAGGTGCGGCATTCACGTGCTACGCCGACAAGTGCCCGACAGCCGGTGATTCCATCACGACCCGTTTCTCGGTACCGCGTCACGATGCCAGCGACCCTTTCGACCTGGAAAACTTCATCAGACAGGGACACATCTGCAGAGTCGATGAACTTAGCCCCTTCGTCAGAAAAGTCGCCATACAGTTCTCCGAACCTCTCCCATTCAAACCTGCTGATGTAAACAATGATATTACAATCCTCGACGAAGAACTGCCGACCGTATGATACAAGGCCCCAAAAAGCCGCGATACTGTCAGCACTCTTAAGTGAGTGAGTTGTACATAGCATCACCCCTCGGCATGCCGAATTCATCGGCATGCCATTTTAAATCCTCAAATACCAGCACTAATAAGCAAGTAATCAACCAAATTTCTTCAAAATCCGCCTTATTTTTTTACGAGAAAAAACGCGTTTACAGCCCTAATAACAAGGATACATGACGTTTTTTTAAAAAATATGTGTACCCACCTACAAATTTATTGACAAAGCTGCCCCAAACTGCTAACATATTGCTGTTGAGATATCGTGGCCGATATTAAGCTATTACTTAATTTTTTGAAAAGGGGATGGATTATGAAGAAGAATGTTTCGATCACAGTAGCACTTTGTCTGGTTGCGCTTTTGTCAAGCGCCGTTTTTGCTGGTGTCGACACTACTCACCAGGTGTGGAATTTCGATACCGATGCCAATCCTGCAGTACCCAATGTAGTTGAGAATCCAAACGGTGATCCGACTTTAACCATCGAAGACGACAACCCGAATGATATGTGGTGGATCGACAACAACCGTGGACACGATGGCGTGTGGAAGACTGAAGGATATGTAACAATTGTCATCCCGAACACACAAAACACACCCCCTGGCACATACAACGCGGTCGTTGTTGAGATGGTCTACGATGCTGGTGCTGGCATTGATGCGTGGCTAAGGTACACCGCCGATAACTCACCAATTTCGGATGGCATCAAGCCTGTTGAGTCAACGGATCTCGGTGATGGTTACAGATGGAGCAAATGGGTATTCCGTATTGAGCCGAACCCGACAACAGAAACTTTGTATCTCCTTCCTTTCTACTGCAATCTCTATGTAGATTCTATCACTGTTGACACCACATGTGTTCCTGAGCCTGCCACAATGGCACTGCTCGGAATGGGTGGAGTTTTGACTCTGATCAGAAGAAGAAGGTAATATCAGTTTTTGAATAAAAACTAAATGCTTTAAAGGGGCAGGCTGCGCAGCTTGCCTCTTTTTTTATGCCCGCATTTCCCAGGTACTGCCTAGTACTTTGTCCGCTGAAGAATGTCCGGTCGGCACCGAACTGATAGATGTGTTCAAGGCCGAAGCAGTCAATGTCAAAGCATTGGCGATGCAGGCATTGGACGCAGATATTAGTTTGCTGCAAGCTGCACCAGACATTATTTCAAGGACACAGTACTAATAGACATTCAACGAATCATCTGTCCATGTCGATTATTACTCTACCAGTGGTCCCGCCCGAAAGGATCAGATCGATCTTCTCATCGACTTCTGCAAGGCTGCAAACATCACCGATCACATCAAGATTTCCAGGCTTCCATTCCCCTACCAGCTTCTTCCACAATTGCTCTCTAAGCTCCACATCACATTGAACAGAATCGACGCCAAGCAGATTCACCCCGCGCAGAATAAACGGATACACCGTCATGTCAAGTTGCGGCGACTGAGCCAAACCGCACGTAACAGCAGAGCACCCATACCTCAGCGACTTTACCGCTGTCGCCAGAACGCTCCCCCCTACGGAGTCGATCACCCCTCCCCAACGCTCTTTCAGCAATGTATTACCCGCCGTATCGTCAAACGCCCGCCTGTCGATAACTTCATTTGCGCCAAGCCGTTTCAGATATTTCGCCTTGTCCATCTTTCCCGTGCACCCCACGCAGTAATACCCCGCCTTTGACAGGATCGAAACAGCAAGTGACCCCACTCCCCCAGTCGCCCCGGTAATAAGCACCGGCCCGCTGTCAATACCAACCCCAGCCGCCTCAAGCTTATGCAGACAATACGCCGCCGTAAAACCTGCCACCCCCGACACAATGCTCTCCTTAAGCGTCATCCCTTCCACCCGTATTGCCCTGTCCGCTGGAAACCGAACAAACTCGGCAAATCCTCCGTCCCTCAGCGTCCCGAACCCCCTGCCGGCAACATACACCTCGTCCCCAACACCGAACGTATCATCGCCAGACTCAACAACAATCC
>DAOWHR010000366.1 GCA_030641315.1 Anaerohalosphaeraceae bacterium
ATACTTCCGACCAGAAGCGATGTATGAAAGAAGCGATAAAGATATGCCTGGTCCCGGAAGGCAACTTCACCCCAGCCAAAATGCTCGATGCTGTTTCCCGATTCAAGAACGATCTTGAGGATCCCGAAGCACTCACCGAACGAGCCGACGAGTATTATCTCAAGATCGTTGCCAAGGTATACACACGTTATCAAAAGCTGCTCGCCAAAAACAACGCGATGGACTTTGACGACCTGCTGATGAAGACAGCTTTCCTATTGAGGGACAATCCCGAAGTTCGTCAGGAACTGAGCAATAAGTATCGATATCTGCTCGTCGATGAGTATCAGGACACCAACCACGCCCAGTACCAGATCGCAAAAGGTCTCGCTCTCGGACACGGCAACATCTGCGTTACAGGCGACCCGGACCAGTCGATCTATAAATGGCGCGGCGCTGACATTGGCAACATCCTGGCTTTTGAAAAGGACTGGCCTGGCGCACTGGTCATTAAGCTTGAAGAGAATTTCCGCAGCAGCCCAAACATCCTTGAGATGGCTGACCTGCTGATAGCAAACAACACACAACGAAAACAAAAGCGACTGATAGCCACCAAGCCGCGCGCCCAGGAAGTAGCAATAACCGGAAATTCCGATGAGGGTGAAGAAGCAAGAGAAGTTGCATGTAAAGTTAAAGAACTCATCAAACAGGGCAAGGACCCCAACGAGATGTCGGTTTTCTACCGTGTAAATTCGATGAGTAGACAGATCGAAGAAGCATTTGTAAACGAGCAGATACCCTATCAGGTAGTTCGCGGCGTAGAGTTTTATAACCGCAAAGAGATCAAGGATATGGTCTCATATTTGAAACTTATAGCTAATGTCGATGACAGTGTAGCTCTGCAAAGGGCCATCGGTACGCACTCACGTGGTATCGGAAAAACAACCATAGCAAGACTTGAATCGTTTGCGGACAGCCACGGGATTTCGCTGTTTGAAGCGATGAGGCAGGTTGGTCAGATCGAACTGATAGCCCAGGGCACAAGGGGTAAGGTTAAAGCTTTTGCCGAACTGATCGAAGCTTTCAGACAGCAGGCCGACGGCAAGGTTGCCCCGCTGATGGAAAGCGTATTTGAGGACACCGGTTTGCTGAGTGTCTTAAAAGCAGCAGGTGAAGATCAGCTCAGCGCAATTGAAAACATAGATGAGCTTATCAACTCGGCAGCCAAATATGACGAGATAACCGAAAGCCCTAACCTGGTCGATTATTTGCAGACGATCGCGCTTTACAGCGATACAGACGCTTATGATCCCGATTCAAAGCGGGTGTCTCTGATGACACTTCATGCGGCAAAAGGGTTGGAGTTTGATAATGTATTTTTGATCGGGCTTGAGGAAGGTTTGCTGCCTCACGAGAGGAGTCTGGTCGAGGGCAGCGAGGATATCGAGGAGGAAAGGCGGCTGTTCTTTGTTGGGATCACACGAGCAAGGGAGCAGCTGTTTATCAGCTATGCCAAGTACCGCACACAGCGGGGACAGTATCTGCGGACCACGCCGTCGCAGTTTTTGTATGAGATCGGTTTTAAACCTGAAAATGAGTTCACTTATGATACTGAGTTTTCGCAAGATTCGTTTTTCGGCAATAAAGGCGGAACAAAGGTGGACAAGAAGGAAGCGGAGTACGTGGCTGGTGAGCTGATCAGGCACCAGAAATTCGGGCTTGGCCGGATAAAGGAGTATCACGATCTTGGGAGCAAAAGCATTGCTATTGTGCGATTTAACAGCGGAAAAGTGAAATCTTTTATGCTGAAATACGCAAATCTTGAAAAAATTGAGGTGTAAGCGAAACTTTTGGGCCGACAGGCTTGAGTTAGCTGCTCTGGCCACGCTGTGCCTGGGATTCTACCTCGTTAAGATAAGCCAGCGTTCTTTCGAGTTTATCGGAAAGATCCTTGAGCTTCAGCATGGTTTTAACACGGGTAAGCAGTTCCCATTTATTGACCGGTTTGCTAAGAAAATCGTCGGTGCCGGAATCAATGGCGCGTTCGATATCGCCCATTTCGCTGAGTGCGGTAACCATGATAACGGGTATGTGTGCCGTGTTCGGGTCGGATTTGATCCTTTTACAGACCTCAAAACCGCTCATTTTCGGCATCATAACGTCAAGCAGAACAAGGTCGATCTGCTGATCCCTTACTATTTCAAGAGCCTGTTCACCCGATTGGGCCGCTACAGTAACGCAGTCAATCTCCTCAAGATACGCAAGCAGCAACTCAAGGTTCTGTTCGTTATCATCAACAACAAGTACGTTTGATACCTGATTTTCATTTGTGCCGGTCATATAAAAACTCCAATAAAAATGTATCCTCATATTCTATTGGCCAAACACAAAAATGTCAAGAACCATTGATAAAGCCCGACAATCGGCCGTTTAGGGATCGTTATCGCAGTAAAATAAAATAGGATTTGCAATTTGTGTCTTATACGTAAGTACATTACCTAGGTATTATTCTTTTTCTTGATTGCAACAGACATTGTTGGCAGAAAAACGATCCCCGAAACCGCATATAATATTTTTGCGACAGATTTAAGAATCTTTTGAACTTTTTTTACTTTAGGGTATTTATTGGCGATGCTGACGGCGTATCCTTGATACCAAACATCAATACGGTCACGAAATCCAAGAAGACTGGGCTTAAGAAGCTCAGGATGGCACCCTTTTTCTACCCTATTAAAAATACCCAGCACCTCTCTTGGGTTTCCGCCTCGTATTCCTCGTCTTAAGAGGTGTTCCCATGTTTCATTTTTATTAATTCGTTTTGAGAATTTGCACGCAAAGAAATGTGCCAATTTTTTAGGGAGATAGTTTATAAAAAATAAATGAGAAGTATGCCCTTCAAAAGGGAAGAACCGATACGGTGTCTGGTTGAGAAAAAATATTCCATCCATATTTAGAACCGACCATATCTGCCCTAGTACCAGTTCCCTCTCATCAGGCAAGAGATGTTCAAAAACAGCGCTTAAGATGACATAATCAAATTTTCCTATATTGTCAGGAAGTGTTTTACTGTCAGGTGAACGAAGGAAAGATACGTTATCATAATTGTAGTATTCCGCTCTTGCCTTGGCCAGTGACAATAAATCGTCGTAAAGCTCTATGCCAACAATTTCCGATTCAGGGAGCATTCGTGACAAAATGATAGTCGATGCCCCCGCACCGCATCCAAAATCAAGAATCCTTTTGTTCTTAAAAGCTTCTTTAGGCTCATATGCTAATATATCATATTGCAGGCACGCTTTCGTGTACAGGGGGTCTTCTTCACGGCGAATCTCATCATTTAGCGTACGAGCACCTTTAACGCTTAGCATTTTCTTTATCAGATCAACAGGATAACCGGTCTCAATACTTCTGTCTTTTTCGTTCAGGCTGAATTTATCTGAATTGATCTTAATTCGACGCTTACCGCCGGATAATTCTTCAATCTTAATTTCCGCACCAGATGAGTTTAAAATAATATCCATATTCATTCCATCAAGTCCAGCAACACTTATTCAACAATTAATTGTATCCACATATACTATTGGCCAAACACAAAATGTCAAGAACCATTGATAAAGCCCGACAATCGGCCGTTTAGGGATCGTTATCGCAGTAAAACAAAACAGGCTTTCGGTTGTAAAGTCCGCAAGGCTATCTACACGACTAGAGCA
>DAOWHR010000369.1 GCA_030641315.1 Anaerohalosphaeraceae bacterium
GCTAAATCGCTTTTGTCCCTGCGCTGGCGCTTCGGGCTACTGTTGCCACCAAATAATCTCGCTCACATGAAGCTTGAAAGATTCAGTTTATGGTTTGCCATCTTACTGGTCTGTGCTTTTTCGTTTTTTTTCACTTTCTTATTACACGATATACAGTTATTGTGTAATAAGGAGTTAGCTTATTACATTTAATGGAATAAGGTTTATGTTGAGAAAAACCGGCGATTTTGTTCCGATTTCCAATGTTAGTGAAAAATGCCGCACTTTTGTACCATCTCCGCTCCCCCCCAAACCTGCGCTGGTCATTGACACCGGTTTTACATTGATCGAGCTTTTGGTGGTTATCTCTATCATTGCGCTGCTGCTTGCGATATTGATGCCTGCTTTGGGTTTGGTTAAGGAGCAGGGGCGGACGGTTGTTTGTCTTGCTAATATGAAGTCGCTTGGATTGGCGTGGGTTTTGTACAGTGATGATAATGACGGTAAACTGATCGGCGGATCGACTTACAGCAGGGATGCTGCAGTTCGTGCGGATTGGGTTTATATACCGCCTGAACTGCGGATATGGGGGAGTTCGACTTTTGATAACTATCCGGTCAGTTTTGAGGCTCGTGAGAGTACTTTGAAGGAAGGTTTCCTTTGGGAGTATCTGGGGAACATTAAGTCGTATAAGTGCCCCGGTGACAGGAAGGGATTTTTGCGGAGCTATTGCGTGAGCAATCCTATGAACGGAGATGCAGGATGGGATAATATTCCGTACATGGTTACGAAAATGACACAGATCAATTCGCCGTCGTCGAAGCTTGTGTTTGTCGAATATGATGACCCGCGAATATTTCGGTTTGGGCCGTTTGTGTGCATGATCGAAACGGATCAGTTTGTCGACATGGTTTCTTTATGGCACAATGATAAGAGCAACTTTGCTTTTGCGGACGGGCATAGCGAACCTCATAAGTGGGTCGATCAGAGGACCATTGATATTGCCAAAAGCGGAGACTTTTATCAGGTCAGTGAGGATAACGTCGATCTTGAGTGGCTGCAAAAAGCATATAATCCCAAATAGCATGTGAAGGTGTATTGTATTCTGCTTAAGCGTATGATTATTACGGAGTATTTTATCGATGCGATTTGAAGATTTTAGAGTGGAGTTACACTTTAAGAAAGCTGTCGTATGCGGTTTCGTATTAACGGGAGGTCTTTTGTTTTTCAATATGCTGGCATATTGCAGCAAAGTTGAATTATTTGCTAAAATTAGCTCTTCCTTTCTAATTCCTCTCGCATGGATTTGGGAATTGTTTGGCGTTTATGGTTGTACGGCGATGGGATACCTTGTTTATATTATATTGTCTGTTCCATTGTATTATTTTTTATGCGGTTTTCTTATAGGATACTTTTATTCAGTCGCAGCTTATAAAATATCTGATCTTTAAATTCTTTTACATAACAAGATGTTGGTGTGTTTATCATAACCTAAGACGAATTGAGTACTTTTTTCAGGAGAGTATTATATGGACAGACGCGAATTTATTAAGGTATCTTCAATTGCCGCTGGTGGGCTTATTTCCGGGTGTTCTTCGTTTGCAAAAAGTACGGGGGGCAACGGTCTTGCTAACAAGCATCCTAATATTATTCTTGTTATAACCGACGATCAGGGGTATGGCGATCTTAGTTGTCATGGGAATCCTGTTTTGAAAACTCCGAATCTTGACGCGTTGCACGCAAAGAGTGTGAGGCTTACGAATTTTCATGTGAGTCCAACGTGCGCGCCGACGCGGTCGGCTTTGTTTAGCGGGAGGCACGAATTTAAGAACGGCGTGACACATACTTTGGCAGAGCGTGAGAAGATGAGTTTGAAGACGGTTACGCTTGCCGATACGTTGAAAAAGGCAGGATACACTACCGGAATGTTCGGCAAGTGGCACCTTGGAGACGAGGATGCTTATCAGCCATTCAATCGCGGATTCGATGAGGTGTTTAACCACGGTGCGGGCGGGATCGGGCAGAGGTACAAAGGTACTTCGTGCGCGGATGCCCCGGCTAATCAGCAGAACAGATATTATGATCCTGTGATCCGCCACAACGGGACGTTTGTTAAGACGAAAGGATTTTGCACTGATGTGTTTTTCCGACATGCGTTGGGGTGGATTAACACGAAACGTAAGCAGGACAAGCCATTTTTTGCGTATCTGAGTACGAATGCACCGCACGGGCCATTTATTGCGCCGGACAGCTATAAGAAGCCGTTTCTTGATCAGGGGCTTGATAAGAACCTGGCAGGATTTTATGGGATGATCGTGAATATCGATGACAACATGAAACTGCTGATGGATAAGCTTGGCGAGTGGGGGCTGGAAGAAAATACGCTTCTTATTTTCATTACAGATAACGGAAGTGCGGCTGGAGGTAAGATATTTAATGCTGGCATGAAGGGGGCCAAGGGGAATCCTAACGAAGGGGGGACGAGGGTGCCTGCGTTTTTCAGTTGGAAGGGGACGCTGAAGGAAGGCGTCGATGTCGACAGGCTGACAGCACATATCGATATGTACCGCACTTTGTCCGAAATAGCAGGGGCACAAGTGCCGGAGATCGGGCAGGTTGAGGGGCGCAGCCTTGTTGGATTGTTGAATGATGCCGGGGCAAAGTGGGACGATCGTTTTCTGTTTACGCATGTTGGGCGATGGAAGAAGGATGCCGGGCCGGAGTCAATGAAGTACCAACGGTTCTCGGTGCGAAGCGAGGGGTATATTCTGGTCGGTAAAGAGGAACTGTACGATATGATCGCCGATCCGGGGCAGAAGGTCAATGTGATCGAGAAGCATCCTGATGTCGCGAAAGAGATGCTGGATGCTTATGAGCAATGGTGGAAGGAAACGAGGCCTTTGATGGTCAATGAGAATGAGCCGGTGTACGAAGGGGACCAGCCGTTTGTGATCAAGTATGAAGAGCAGTTGAAAGGCAAGGGTATCGGCAATTGGGTGGAGCCGACAATATAGCCGTAATCGGAATAATAAACTAAGGGATAGGCAGATTATTTTCTTGCAATTCAATTGTTTTGTATGTACAATTACAGTTTAGGTGCATTTGGTCCTATACTTGAGAGAGAATGCTGTGTGTATTTTTCAAGGTTATCGCCGGAACAAGAACATGCAAACGAGCGCGGTCCTGCTGGATGGTCCGCGTATTATCCCGGTACAAATTCCAATGATCCTAAAACGTGGAGTTTTTTTGTCGAAACATAACCGATAACTACCATTTTTTTTGTGAGGAGCATGTTATGAAACGTTTTTTAATAATTATCGCAGTTGTGCTTTTTTGTGTTTTGGCTGGCAACGGCGAAGCGGGGGTGTCTGACCATGTCTCTTTTGTTGAGATCACGCAGGGGATCGAATACGGAGAATCTTCCGATCCGTCAGATGTTGAATACTGTTTTGACCTTTGCTTTTTCACCGATGCGAGTGTTTCAGGCGTCGAGTTTCTTACGCCGGGGGGACAGACATTTGTGATCCCTGATGAGTTAGGGAACTGGGACAATGAAACACGAACATGGACATCTCATGAGTTCGATGAGGATGAAGGCGCATGGGAATGGTGTTTTGAACGAGATTTTGACGATGCTTCAGGTTTTGCGGCATTTGGAGACGGTATGTACCGGATCACGGTTTTCTATGAGGGCGGCGGATGGGAGCAGACGTTAATATGGTTTGGAGTGCCCGGCAGTACTGAGTTTCTCGATCAACCGACCCAGGTACCGGTGCCGTTATTTCCAGAGCGTTATACAGGTGTGACCTCGCCGGTAACGATAAGCTGGGAGCCTTGCGAAGATGCCAATGCAATGGGAGTGTGGGTATGGGTGGAAGATGCAGAGACGTGGGAAGGGATAGATGTGGGCAGTCTGCTTTCTGTCGATACGGTAAGCTGGGGTCCGCACAGTTTGAGTGACGGTCTGTATGAAGCGGCAGTTATTTTTGCTAATGCCTATCAGGGCGAAATAAATGCTGACGGGATTGAATATCTCGTTGTTAAATACGCCGAAACGGAATGGGATTTCGCGGTGGGCATGGACTGGGTAGCTTTCGAGGTATGGGGCGGCAATACTGACTATACATCTTATGATCAGTGGTGGGAGTATTATCAAAATCCCGGTTTGATGACGGATTATGTTTTGCTCGGGCAGACCGATGGTGAGAATCTTGAGGTGTGCGGGGAATATCAGTATTACGTGATCCGAACGTTTGAGGATGTCGGGATCGATTCTGTTATGGGTTCGGACGGGTCGTATCTGGGGCAGTGGTACCGAACGGGGAACATGTCTAATCCTCATCTTGGCCTGGGCGCTCCTGACGGGGAAGAAACTGTTGTCATGCGGGATTGGGCATTATTAACGAATCCGGGCGACTGGTCATGTCTTACGGTTATTACGGACATGGAGGCTATTTGTCCAACGGCGGATCTTACGGGTGACTGTTATGTTGATTTTGAGGACCTTGCGTTTCTTGCGGCGCAATGGCTTACAGGTGCGAAAATATAATAAATGGAGTTAATACTGGAGAGCGATCACTATGAATATTCTGGAAAATTTTCTTACGGCAGCGGAGAGGTATCAAGCGAGCGATGTTCATCTGAGTACAGGCCTGCATCTTTGCATGAGGATCGACGGTAAGGTAAAGACGATAACAGGTGAGGGTTCGTTGCTGACAAAAGAAGATATGTCCGCAATCATGAACGCTACTCTGCAGGAGGGGCAAAAGGAAAGATGCCTTAGAATGTTCAAGGAGGACGGTTCGTGCGATTATTCTTACGAGACTGAGATCGGCGGAAAACCTATTCGCTACAGGGTTCAGTCTTATATGTCGATGGGCAGGATGACAATGGCAATGCGAAGGATCAGGTATGAGATACCTTCTTTCGAGGAACTGAATCTGCCACCTATTTACGAAGCTGTGATGAAGAATCCTGAACAAAAAGGCATCATTATCGTTGGCGGTGAAACGGGCAGCGGCAAGTCATCGACGCTGGCAGCGATGATCGGTTACCTTTCAAAGCTTCCGGACAAACATATTGTTACAATCGAGGACCCCGTCGAATTCGTGTTCAGGGACACAAACGCACTTATACATCAAAGGGAAATGGGGCTTGATTTTCCGACTTATTCGGAGGCTCTTCGTGCTGTTCTGCGTGAGGACCCTAATGTGATCATGGTAGGTGAAATGAGAGATGCCGACACGGTACATGCGGCGATCAAGGCGGCAGAGACGGGGCATCTGGTGTTGACGTCTTTGCATACGGCGACGGCGGCGTGGACGTTTAGCAGGATACTCAACTTTTTCAAAGAGGCCGAACATGACGCGGTGAGGCTGAACCTGAGCTATAACATGATCGCGATAATGAACCAGATGCTTGTTCCCTCCGAGCAAAAAGGCGTTGGGCTTATCCCGGCTACGGAAGTGTTTATCAATACGCCTTCGGTCAGTCAGTACCTGCGTGAGAAGGAGAAGGAGACGGCGCTTGCCGATGTTATTAAGGAAGGGCACGAAGATATGCACAGCTTTAATATGTCGCTGGCCAGGCTTATAGGCGAGGGTCATATCGGGATCAACGAGGCAAGATCCTATTCGCATAATTCCCAGGAACTTGAAATGCTATTGAAGGTGACGAATACCAGTCCCATCTAGTACTGTGTCCGTGATAAAATTCAGGATCAGCTTGCTGCAATCCAGAAATTTACAGCGGACAAAGCACTAAAGCAAAGTGTGAAAAATGGGGCAGCATAAATGCCAAAGTTACGAGGTGTAAATGCCGATGACATTGTATGCGTGAGATAAGTCGGCAAAGATGGCTGGTTGAGAACGAAGGGCGTGAACATGCGGTCGTGCGCGGTTTTGGCGGATGGTTTCATTTTGAGAATATGAAGCATGTTCAGTCCGCAGTGCGGTGGGGTGTGCGAGTCCTTGGGCTTGAGAGATTGGGCAGGCAAAATGCTCTTGACTTTGAACTTGTCGAAGTTGAGGTTGAGGTTGATTCTTTGCCGAGTCAGTTTGATGGGGTGCGTGTCGGATTTATGAGCGATCCGCATATCGATTGTATCGGGGGGCTTGCCGATAAGGTGATTGAAGCAGTCGGTAAGGTTGAGTGTGATTATTTTGTACTGGGCGGGGATTACAGCTTTGGACATGGCGAGGATTGTGACAAGGCGTATGAGGATATGGGGCGGATAGCTGGTTTGCTTGCCGGGCGGGGCAGGGTGTTCGCGGTGCTTGGCAACCATGACAGGTACCGGATGGGTGAGGTACTCGACAGTTGCGGGGTAGAGGTGCTTATCAACGATAACGTGAAGATCGAGCGGGGCGGGGAGTCGATCTATATTGCAGGTGTCGATGACTGCCATTACTACGGTGCGCAGGATTTTGAGTTGGCAGGTGAGGGGATCGCGGACGGGGCGTTTAAGGTGATGGTTTGCCATTCGCCGGAGATGTACAGGGATGCAGCGATGGCTGGGTATGGATTATTTCTATGCGGGCATACGCATGGCGGGCAGGTTTGTCTGCCTGGCGGGGCGATCGTTGTGCGGGGAGCGAGTGCGCCGAGACATCTTCTCAAGGGGCAGTGGAGGCACGACGGAATGGCGGGGTATACATCGAGCGGGGTTGGAGTAAGCGGGATACCGGTAAGGTTTAACAGCAGGGGGCAGATCGCGGTCATTACGCTGAAAAGTCGAGGCTGATTTGATTTTGATTTACTGCCACGGAATTACACGGAAGAAAAATGATAAAAAATTGGCCACAGATTTCTCAGATTTTGCACAGATTAACACAGATTTTTTTTAAGTTTAAAAGCAATGATAAAGAGTTTATTTTTCAGCCACCTATGAAGAGCTCAGAGTCAAGTGTTATTTTCCCTGTTGCCCTTAAATTTTTGCTTTGAGGGCATCCTTATTTTCATTTTCAGCATCGGTTCCTGTAAACCCTGTCTTTGAACCATTTTTTTCTTACTCGCCTTAGTCAATGTAAACTTTGATAATATCATTAACCTGGTCATTTAATGGCAATCATAAAAACGCTGCCAACTACCTATAGGGGACTTGCATTTAACATGCAGTCCATGCAGATTATTGAGGCATGGCAAAACGGCTGTGGTTCATTCACAGATTGCGGCCTCCTGACAGAATGGGCCCAGTGGCCAAAACGGAACTCACAACCGATATATATCCTTGATATCATAAGTATTGCCTTTGACTAAGCTGGATCGTTATTATGGTTGATTAGATATTGAGACAGATTTTTCATCGAACCTGCTGTTTGTTTTCCACATGCCCCACATTACGGTCAGCATTTTTCTGGCTACCGCGTGCCGGGCATTGCTTGTTATCATTCCATTTTGCGTTATCCTTTCATAGTAATCTCTGAAAGCATTATCTTTATGGTTTATTGCACTTTGAGCCGCTCCCAGTACGGCGTTTTTCAGTGTTTTGTTTACTGCCCATGGCAGTTTTAGACGAGCCGGTTTGGGATTGCCTTTTTTGTCCGTTCCGCTGGTCGTTCTTTGAAGGCCTACCCCGCAATATTTCCATAGTTTGTTTTTCTTTTTGAACCGCCATGGGGTGTCGAGGTATGCGAATATCGTAGTTGCTCTGATGAGTCCTATACCGGGCAGATCGCTGAAGAATTGTATGATCTGATATTTTTTGCCTAATGTTGACAGTTGGCGTTTTGCGAATTTAACCTGCTGGACCGTCGCATCGTATCCGATCCAGAGCATTGTCAGTTGGTTGGCTAATGCAGTGTGCTTTGTGTTATGCAGCCAGTCTATGCGACTTGCCGGGTCACGAAGAACGGCTCTTGATATTTTGACACCGTGCATTCTGCAGCGGGCCCGTATTTTATTTATGCCTCGGACGGCATCGCGCACACGATCATGGTACAAACTGACCCAGTGTTTGAGTTCGGCACGGCTGGCATCATCGCTGTGATGGACCGGGCGAAGGAAACCTCCGCGCAGCAGAGAAGCGAGCTTGCCTGCATCGATCTTGTCGTCCTTGTCACCATCGGAGGCGATCAGTTTGTTTCGGCGGGGATCGGAAGATATGAACTGGTCGAGCTTGCCGATGAGGTTGCGGTAGAGCCAGCCGGACATCGGGCCTTCTTCGACTGCCATGTGCTTTTTGCCCTGGATGGAATCGAGGACGTTGGTGATGGCCGGTATACTGGTCGGGACACTGTAGCGAGCCACGATCTTTTCATTTTTTTCGATTGCCAGTTCTGTACTGTTGCTATGCACGTCCGCTCCGATATAATATGTTGGCATGAGGGCTCCTTTCGTATAAGGGTTAATTGTCGAACGTATTATACGCGAGGATGCCCTCTCTTCATATCTTCAC
>DAOWHR010000365.1 GCA_030641315.1 Anaerohalosphaeraceae bacterium
AAGTTTCACAATCCCAAGAGCGGGTATAAGGGTGATGATCGAATGCTTGCTTATCCGGCAATAGTGGCGATGATGAGTGGAGATTCTTTCAGAACCGAACTGCCTGACTTTTTTGTGGGGACCGGGGACAATGTCTATTTCGATAAACCGCCTATGGCGACGACCCAGCAGCAGATTCGCGGGAAGTATCATGAGCAGTTTGTCCAGCAGCGATTTGTGAAGCTGTTTGCCAATGTACCGACGTATTGGGAAAAGGACGATCATGATCATCGCTATAACGATTGTGATAATTCATCGGACAGGCCGCCAAGCAGTGAGTTGGGCATTGCGACTTTTAAGGAGCAGCTGCCAGTTACCGATCCGGAGGACGATGATGCGGTTACATATCGGACGCATCGGATCAGTAAGCATTTGCAGATTTGGCTTGTCGAGGGTCGTGACTATCGCAGCGATAACGATATACCGGACGGGCCGGACAAGACGCTGTGGGGTGCAAAACAGATCGCCTGGTTAAAGAGTACGCTTACCGAAAGTGATGCGACGTTTAAGATTCTTATTTCGCCTACGCCGATGGTCGGCCCCGACGACGCTTACAAAAAGGACAACCACACGAACAATGGCGGATTTCAGTATGAGGGCAAAGCGTTCTTTAAATGGCTAAAGGATAGCGGTGTGCAGGCAGAGAATTTTTATATTATCTGCGGCGACAGGCACTGGCAGTATCACTCTGTGCATCCATCGGGGATTGAGGAGTTTTCCTGCGGCGCTCTGGTTGACGCTAACTCGCGTATCGGTAGAAAGCCCGGCGACAAAAAATCGACCGACCCCGACGCTCTCATCAAGCAGCCGTACTGTATGCAGAAGCCTTCAGGCGGTTTTCTGCATGTTACCGTGAACAAGGATAAAGCAAGCTTCACTTTTTATGATGAAAAAAACAACATCTTCTATGCGTGTGGAAAAGACGCAGTTGATTAGTTTGACCTGTATTCGTACATCGTGCTGCCGATCTCCTGGGCGACTGCTGTGATCTCCGGGTATGGTGTGTCGCAGATGTTTAAGAAACCGATCTGATAGTTTTCACCGTCACCTCTGCCGGTCGTTGCCTGGTCCTTGTACTGGAACCAGTGCGTGCCGACGATGTACTGGTTCTTCAATGCGCCCCGGACATATTCCTTGTATTTCAGTGCGCGGTCATTTTGGTCTTTGGTCGCTTTCAGGCCCGTGTGGAACATGCCCCTGTCCAGTGCCCCGAAGTGGAACTCGCCGATAATGATCGGTTTGTCGATCTTGTCCGGCAGAGCCAGGTCGGCGACGCTGTAGTGGTAGCGGTTGTAGCAGACGATGTCGCAGTGTCTTGCTGCCGATCTTGCTGCGGTGTCGTTTACCCGGGAGAATCTGCAACCCATATAAAGCTGGTTCGGCGCGATCGCTTTTAGCTCCTGTCGGATAGTGGTGAAGTATTTGTCCGCTATTTTTTTGTAGAACTCATTGAGGTCCTTCTTCGCTTTTTCCCTGTCCGGTTCTGCCGTGCTTTCCAGCAGGTGCTTCCATGATGCGTGGTCAGTGTTCCATGCGGTGTTAATCGCCTTGATGGTTTTGTATTTTGCCTTGAGGTCATTTACGAAGACTTTTTTGGCGGGCTGATCGGCTGGGCTTTTCAGGGTCGCTACAGCAAGCGAAACATCGTCGCCCCATGCGATCTCGTTATGGACGAAATAGCCGATACACCAGGGATCGTTAGCGGTATTGTCGATTTGCTGCTGCATCTTTTTTCGCATATTTTCGCGGAAGCTGTCATCGAATACATCGTAGAATTTGCCCCAATATCCCTGTGAGCCTTCGATGATCTTTGCGGAGAAATGTATCGTTGCGGTGTACGGCGTTCTCTGCATTTTGTATATGTTGGCATCGGACCAGTTCGCGATGGTGTTAAGGCCCCAGTGGCTCAGGCGTTTGTGTGCCAGGTCGGCAAAAATGTCCTGCCAGTCGTCTCCGTATTTTTTCACCAGATTCGCTTTGAAGAAGTCGTAAGTTTTGTATGGCGTGTGTGTGTTGTAGTAGCCGTGCGGCGCCCATGAACCTCTGCCGTAAAACTGTGCCAGTTTGCTGTCTTTTTGGGGCAGGGCCTTGTAATAATTTTCACGGTCACTGATCGGTGTATATGCAGACGAGTGAACGCAGTCGATGCCGTGTGACCAGAAGAGCCTTCCTTCCGGGTCGACGAGCCACCATTTGTTGTTGAGTTTTTCGACTCTAAAGAAACCTGTTGCCTTTAGTTTTGGTCCGGTTTTCCAGCCGCCGTATTTATTCAGGTCAGCATTTGGTTTTGCCTGTGCCAGCAGCTTTGCTTCTTTGGCGGCTTCTTTTTTCATGTCCGCTATCGAGTTTACTTTGCCGGGCCATGAGCTGTGCATGAATTGGCCGAACTCGTCAATGAAGGGCAGGAAGCTCTTTGCCAGCAGCGGTTCGGTTTTGCCTTTTAAAGTAATGTTGTCCACCGCGAAATCATGATCGGTATCCGGCTTGCCCACAAAGAAAAGCAGTTGCGTTATATTTGATGGATCGATCTTGTTGGCTCCAGCCGGGTATCCTCTCATGCCGATCAGTTCGAGAGGTTCGTCAAGTACCCATTTGTTCTGTATCCTGACGACGAGGGTTTGTGTTTGTTTGGCCTCAAGCAATATATGTTCGGTGATACAGTTCTCGCGGCCGTTGGCGCCGGGGTTGTCAACGCGGCAGTTGACGGTTGTTGATCTGTCGGAGAAATTTGATATGTCAGCGCTTAGATATTGAAAGCCAGCAGCGTCCCATTTCCCCTTGGGGGCCTTAAGCGTAATGCCGGGCCATTGAACTTTGTGGCCGGTCTTAACTCGCAGGCCTTTTACCGCGAGCGAAACTTTCGAATCGCTTGTCTGCACTTTGCTTATGTCAAATGTGCTGTCAAAGTCGAACAGTGTCAGCTTTTGTTCGGCTAAGGCAAAACAGCTTATGGATAATATAAAGATCAGGACAACAGCAAATTTATTTGTCATGTCAATATCCTCTAATCAAATATTTTCGGTTTCGATTATCTCCTCACCGTCTCCCAGTACACGCCTCGTCTGGTGCGGATCGATAAACAACAGCAGAGCGACTATCGCTATCTGGAAGATGCCCATCGTAAGATAGATATGCTCAAAGCTTACTCTATCGTAGATCGGTCCGGCAAGTTTTAGGCCCAGTGTCTTTGAAAGATTCATACATGCCATATACGCGGTGAACTGGGTTGCTGCGACTTTGGGCCATGACACAGTCATAGCAAGAGAAAAGAAGGACACTGCCAGTATGGCCAATAAAAGTGCTTCAAGTATAAAGAACGGCACGACGAATTGTGTTCTGTATATCCAGTAAGGTTTTGCAAAGCAAAAGCCGATCCAGGCTAATCCAAGCAGAACAGATGCGGCTGCGATCATTTTTTTTGCACCAAGTTTATCGGCCAGAAATCCACCGAAGATCGATCCGACAAGTCCCGCAACTACACCATAACCTCCGATGGCATCTGTAAATTGTTCCTCGGCCCAGCCCATCTCCTGAATAAAATACACGGCCCCGGCATTGGCCAGAATATGGCAGGCTAAATATGTGGTGATGGCAAATACAGCGGCGAAAATGCTTGACCGCATTGAAAAAGCTTTGAATATGTTTGTCAAAAGCTGCAAAGTTGATTGCCTTGATTTTAGCATTTGTGCTGCATGGCCTGATCCTTTTGTCCACGGCAAGAGTCTTTCACCGGGCCGTTCGCGAAACAACAGCGGTCCCATCATGATCGCGATGAGCATACCGAACTGAAACACAAGGGCAGTTCTTAGGCCGAACGCTGCCATGAATCTTCCCATGCAGGCGCCCCCGATGAAAGCTCCCAGATATGACGAAGCGTACATGAATCCGTTAACCTGTCCTCTTTCTTTTTCCTCAAGAAGGTCAACGGCAAGGGCATCTACAGCGACATCCTGCAATGCGGCAAAACAGTTGTTTATGAATACCAGGTAGCAAAGTAACTTCAGGGCTGAGATGGTTTTCCCGAAAATGTAAACATCTCCTGTCATGTCAGGTATTGCGATCATAGCGAGCAGAGTCAATGCCATCAGCAACTGAGCGATAATTATCCACGGCCTTCGATTTCCCATAGGGATGAACCGGAAGCGGTCGATAACCGGCCCCCATATCCACTTGAATGCCCACGGCAGGGCGGACATGGCAGTTATCGATCCTATAGCGTTGGCATCCATGCCCCGGCCTGAAAGGTAGGCGATGAGCGTTATCGTTACAAAGCCGAACGGAATTCCCTGTGCGACGTACATCGAGCAGAGGGTGTATATTCTCAGATAACGGTTTTCGGATAGATACATTGTGGTTCGCATTCCCTATTTGTGGTGATTATTTTGCAGGTTTTGCCGCCCAGATCTTTTTGTGATACTCGTACATCTGCCTGTCCGTTTCTTTCAGTTCCGAGCGAACGAACGGGTACATATCGTTTGTTCCCAGGTATGCTTCGGCGGTTTCAGCGAAGTATTCCTTGTGATCGGTTATCGCGTATGCTTTTTTGGTGCCGCCCGTGATGAACAGAACCTTTTCGTATTTTTTGCTTTTCACTGCGTTAGCATAGAGTTTGTGTATTTCTGATTTGGGATCGTCCCAGCCGATAACTTTATCGTGGTAGGCATGCGCCATTTCGTGCAGTATCATCCATGGTTGTTGGAGCGTCCATGTCAGGAAGTCGTCGAGGTTTGATATCTCGACTGACTTTTCCTTATCCGGGTTGTAGCCGTTTTCGGTGAGCCACTCTTTTGACGGGTGATAGCAGGCGCATGAGTGTTCGTCTGGCTTGTGTTCGATCCAGATGGGAACTTTTTTCATTTCAGCAAGCTGAGTTTCCGGTACGACGCGTGTGATCTGGTATAGCTGAAACTCAAGCAGAGTTGATGCCTTAGCCAAAAGTTCGGGATATCCGTCTAAGACGTTTTTGTTTATGTATACCTTCCAGCCATTTATTTCCCGCTGTTGGTAATCTGTCGTAGGTGTGAAACCGCCGGCACTGATCAGCATTGGCAGCATCATAGTAACTGCCAGCAGAGCAAATCTCTTCATATTTGAAACCTTTCAAAGCAATAACAAGACTCGGCATTCTATCGTAAATAACCTGAAATTACAACAGTCTTATTGGCAGACAGCGCATTAAAAAGGTTGCGGCAGTATTACCGCAACCCTTGTTCACAACTCCATATCTGCATAATGCCTGTTTTTTATTGTAAGTTTAAATGGGATCGGCCTAAGACCGGCCAGTGATCTTTGGCCGACCCCTTATTGTCTAAGATGTGATATTATTTACGCTTCCTTCTAAGAACCAAAGCACCAAGGCTAAGCAGTCCCATTGTTGCAGGCTCCGGAACCATCGTAACGTTATCGATGGCTAAAGCATCAGTGTCGATAAAAGTGAACCATCCATACCTGTTGCCGCCGACAATTGTACTAATCAGGTCAGCGCTGGTATTTCTTGTTTCTGTCCAGAGAAGACCTCCAGCAGAATTAATAAGATTCAGATCAACAGCTAATGTGCCGTCGCCGTGGTCATAGAAATCTGCCTGAAAGGTGTACCAACCAGAAGCCCCGATTGTGTAAGAATTGTTGCTGTCCGGATTGGTGAGCAGGTAAGGATTAAAAACGGCATCCGTATTGTTGCTGCCTGTTACCAGCATTGAACCGTTAACCATACCGACATGGAAGATAAAGTCTCTAAGGTGGTTATTGTCCTGCTTGGTAGCGGCGAACGAAAGATCGAACGCGTAACCGGAATCCGTAACATCCACATATATATCCATCGAACCGGTAAAGCCACCGCCAAACTCATCTGCTTTGCCGCCAAAGTATGTGTAAACGCCGGTCGGAGAAGCAGTGGATGAATCGACTACTGCCATATAGCTGCCCGTTGCGGGGCTTACGCCGCCGGAGGTACCTGTAATGGTATAAGTGCTGTTATACGAGTTAAAGGTGCCAAGGTCGCCGTTTTCAAAACCATCAAAAAACGGAACGACAGGCTGAGCAATAAGGCTTGTTGCCATCAACATGATTGTTATAACCGAGAATAGTGCTGTTAGTTTTTTCATTTTTCTTACCTTTCGATTGTGCCGATCATTTGGCCGGTCGGCTTGTTAATTTCTGGCCATTCATACTGTTCACAAAATGGGATCGGCCTAAGACCGGCCAGTGGTCTTTGGCCTACCCTTTATTATCAAAGATGTTTATTTACGTTTCCTTCTGAGAACAAGAGCACCAAGACTAAGCAGTCCCATTGTCGCAGGTTCCGGTACAAGTGTTGGGTTTGCAACCAGGTGGCCTCCAAGATAATTGCTCTGAGTGTCGCCAAACACCCAGTTGAAGCCGTAAGCGGTATAAGAAGCTGCATTGAGGTCATCGGGAGCGCCTGTGCCGCCCCAATGACTTGTTGGAGTTACGATAGTGTAATCAGCGAAATCAGCGAATGTGTATGTTGGGCCAGCGGGCAATACGAACGGCTGACCGTCAGTTTCATAGACCTTAGCTGTTGCGTCTTTCAGGATGTCCCATGTTGTATCGTATGGTGTTCCGGAACCCCATTCTCCGGTGTTACTTGGCTCGTTAGCGATAACAGCATAGTTCCCGTTGCCATCGGTGATCCAGATGTTGAAATAGGGACCATAGCCGGTGACAGTAGAGTCACGTGTAATGCTCAAAGATTCGATGTCGCCGACTGTCATTCCATTCATGTCGTTTGTGCCCCATCCTGCTTTCTGGCCGCCAAGAGCAATCTGAAACAGTGTGCCATTTGTAACTGTATCACCGTTGACACCTTCGGTGATTGTTGGAGCAATACTACCTGTCGATGAATTACGAATTACAAACGTTTCCCAACCTGCTGTTGCTGTGCCTGTTATAGCTGCTGTAACCATTATTACTGTACAAATTATGATTAACTTTTTCATTTTGAAATCCTTTTTTGTATTGGCTTTATGAAGTGATTGTTACTGTTAACAATCGGATCGAAGTCTTTCAACTCCGGTCCTGTCGTTGTCACACCTTAAATTATTTACGTTTCCTTATAATCAGACTGCCAAGTGCCAACAGACACATTGTCGCAGGCTCCGGTACTACATTTACAGCGATGTCTGTGCGAGCAACCTGTGCTCCGGCGTTATCAAACGCGGCCAGATAGAAATTGTATGTGCCGTTAACCGTAGGATCGAAAGGAATTACGAACCAATGGGCCTTCCATGAATTCTGCGCGACGTTGTTGCCCGCGATAAGAGTTGCATATTCCGCCGCGGTTGTGGCGATAAGGTCAGTACTGTCGGTCGTGCCGTTGTTGCCGATGGAGTGATCGAAAAACGCAGCGTTAATAGGATCGAATATTGAATAACTTGTACCTGCGGTCGGATCCGAATCTATGCCTAACTCATATCTGTAGGCGTTAAGATTGGCTCCGGTGCCGTCAACATTACTATTGATCGACCACTCGAATGACCACTCGGCTGTCGGGAACAATTGTGTCGGTGCGACACCTGCCTGGAATGTATAGGTTCCATCGCCGTTGCTGTTGAAAGTGTTCTCGGGATTACCTGCTGCATTGTGACGCAACTTTCCACGAAGTCCTAACTCTACTCCACCTGCTGTATGAACGGTAAAACTGCCGTTGGCGTTGCCGCTGCCAAAAATGATTCCTGGTGTAACGTTCTGGTCAAATGCTAATGCTGCCTGAGCCGTAGAACTCATTGCAATAATCATT
>DAOWHR010000476.1 GCA_030641315.1 Anaerohalosphaeraceae bacterium
CAACACAGGCGCTATCGAACGTGCGGTAATGTTTATCAATCTCGCTAATGACCCTGCTATCGAACGAATCGCTACGCCGCGTATGGCTTTGACAGCTGCTGAATATCTGGCATTCGAAGAAGATATGCACGTATTGGTTGTGCTGAACGATATGACGAACTACTGTGAAGCTCTGCGTGAGATCAGTGCCGCTCGAAAGGAAGTTCCAGGTCGCCGTGGTTATCCAGGTTATCTGTATACCGACCTTGCGACACTTTATGAACGTGCCGGCAGGATCAAGGGCAAAAAAGGTTCTATCACGATGGTTCCGGTGCTTACAATGCCCGAAGATGACAAGACACATCCGGTGCCTGACCTTACCGGTTATATCACCGAAGGCCAGATCATTATGAGTCGCAGCCTGCACAGAAAAGGGATTTCACCGCCGGTTGACGTACTGCCGTCTCTGTCACGATTAAAGGATAAGGGTATCGGCGAAGGCAAAACACGCGAGGACCATGCCGACCTGTACAACCAGTTATACGCCGCATACGCAAGGGGCAAAGAAGCACAGGAACTTGCCACCATCCTTGGCGAAGCAGCCCTTTCGCTTGAGGACCAGAAGTATATGCGATTTGCCAACGAATTCGAAGGCAAATATATCTCGCAGGGTTATTACGAAAACAGAACTGTCGAACAAACTCTCGATCTGGGCTGGGAACTGCTCAGTATGTTCGATGATAATGAACTTAAGCGTATTGATGAAGATCTTATCGCAAAATACATGCCTAAGTTTAGGAAATAAAGTAAGAAAAGCCTGAGGTTTTTAAGATGCTCAATGTCAGTGCAACAAGAATGGAAAATCTGCGATTACGTAAGCGTGTAGCGCTTGCAACTCGCGGCCATCGCCTTTTGAGTCAGAAAAGAGATGAGATATCCAGACAGCTGGTAAAGATCGCTACCCTGATCAAGCCATTGCGCCAGCGTGTTGAACGGGAACTGCTTGAGACATCGAGACGTTTTATGATGGCTCGCGCGACGATGGAACCGGAAGCTATGACTGCCGCTATCGACGTGCCCACCAAGAAATTCAATCTGGCGATCAGCTTTGCAACCATTATGAGTGTCAAGGTTCCAGAGCTTGCCAAGGAGATATCCGGTGATATAATGTGCTATGGTTTTTCAACGACAAGCGGAGAATTGGACGTGGCGCTTCGGGCACTTGAAAGAGCGTTCGACAGTCTCATCGAGCTTGCCGAACGTGAAAAACAGGCTCAACTGCTGGCGACAGAACTGCAAAGTACCAGACGGCGTGTAAACGTCCTCGAGCATGTCGTAATACCGGAGATACAGGAAACTATCAAATTCATCTACAACAAGCTGGGCGAAGCTGAGCGCGACAACGCAAGCAGACTGATGAAGATCGCTGACATAATCAGGTCATAGACAGGAATTGAGAATAAAGCTCTGTCGGATATTATTGCCGGAGCAGAGGTGGAGTCTTACTGTCGGGAGCTGTTTAATATATGAGTAGTGAAAATAACACAGAAAAAGCGGCAGGCCCGTCAAAATCTTTTATGACAGCTGGTCCGACGTTGCATTACAGTCACAGCAACGTGCATAAATGCTGGTGGCTTGGTGTCGGTGTATATGCCTTGGCCTGCATCTTCTGGTCAAAGATAACCACCGGATCGATGTCCCCTGCTCAGATCGAGGCAATGCTCCAGACGAACCCATGGTCGCTGGGACAGCTTGTTTCCAAACCTTTGAGCATCTATGAATATCCATGGCAGATCGTTGTGCTGTCGTTTACCATGGGTATACTTAGCGTTATACCCGTCGTTGTTTCACAGCTTTACAGCTTCCGCTACTCGTTGATCATGATCCTTTCGGTACTGCTGCTTGCCAAATTACCCCTGCTTGCCGGGGTGCTTTTGATTAGTTGTATCGCAGTGGCCTGCAGGCCGCTTCGATTTCGTTCCAGATTCATTGCTATCGCACTGTGCATGGCTCCACAGATACTTTACTGGGCACTTTTAGGCGGCAGCGATTCCAACGATTCCATCCAGTGGGGCCTGTCATTCGCGCCATGGATAGGAGCATGGCTTACCGGAACAGCAATCGCAGGGACCATAATCGGCATCGGCCACTATACCAGATACAAACCCGGACTGGTGTGGATAGTCAGTGGAGTTCTTCTTGCAATAGCAGTAGCATTCTTCCAGTCGAAGGTAGGCTTTGACGAACTGGACTATCAACATTATGTCGCCAAAAACAATCCTGAAGATTTCAACCACTTCCATGATCATCAGGTGACAAAAACTATCGATGAGGCACTGAAAGATAAAGATACAACGGAATATCTTTCCGGGCTTTTCTATCCGTCAGACCAGGTGCTTCTTCGTCAGGAACTCAAGGAAGACATAGCGATCCGCCTGGGCTACTACGGCTGGCCCGGATGGTTCAAGGTTCCTGACGAACTGAAGTATCAACCTAAAAAAGACTGGCTGCTGATACAGTACGATATATTTATCAAAAAATGGCCCAATAGCAAACGTGTGCCGGTCGCACTCTATTACAAGGCGATACTGAGCGAATACAAACCGGACATCAAGATGTTCGAGCAGCATGAGGTTCTCCGTTTTTATGACAAATATCCTCACATAGACAATCTTCCAATATGGTACGAGCTGTTTAAAGACTTCTCGGAAAGGCCCGAATCGCTTGAGGCCAGGTGGCGAATCGCCATGCATCGCGCAGGAAAAGGAGCTTTCAATGATGCAAGAGAGCTTTGCCGTGTTACAGATGAAAAGATCGAAACGCAGATCAAAGCACTGCGACAGGACAGCACAGTAGCAAGCAACTCGCTTTTGAGAGATTTCCGAGAGCCTGAAGAAACAGTAATGACGGTATTTAAGCTTCAGGATCTTCAACTCAGAGTTCGCCAGCTCAACAGCCTGATCAACAGCCAGAATATATCGGATGACGAACAGTCACAAAAAAGACTTGCTCAGTTCGTCATTTTAAATCCTTACAGCCGAGGCTATGGTGCAAAACTTGAGGAGCTGCTTACACAGACCAAAGACGTTGATCCTCTAAGGGACAATATTCTGCTGGCTGTCACCTTACAGGTTGAGGACACGATGCGAAGAGCGCAGCAGCTCGAAGATATCAGCAATAAATACGGAGAGACTGACGGGGGGATGCAGGCACTGTATGAGCTGGGTGTTGACTATGTGAAAATGTGGAAAGAGATCGACGAAGGAGCACAACTCAAAAAAGAATACCTCTCCAAAGCCAGAGAGATACTGGCTCGTTTCATAAAAAAATTCCCTGACAGCATATTTCGTGCCGAGGCCCAGCGGAAACTCAGCAGCCTGCCGACAACGGATTAGCAAGCCCTAAAATTGCATTTTCAATCGCAATATCCGCGATGTCGCCTCAATGCAACCCTGTTGAACACCTCTCCAAATACGCATTTTACTTGACTTTTCAGCGAAACATGGTATGATGTTTTTTTGTAGCCAGAGGTGATGCATTGAATAACGGAGAAGACATTTTTACTAAGACCACACGCTCAGAGAGGATTCTCTTTGTGGGTGAGGCTATGGGTGTGTTTTCAGATATCGGTGTTGCCGGGCAGCTTGATATGAAACGCTGCGACAATATGATTGATGCAATAAACGCCGCTGCTCATGATAAATTCGACAAGATCGTTGTCGTAATGTCCTGTTTCGGCAGCAAACTTGAAACAGGTCTCAAGGCACTTAGACAAATGAGCCAGGGTACGGAAACATTTCTCGTTGCCGCAATGTACGAGGAACCATTCGCTATTGACCTTCTCGGCAGCGGCAAAAAAGCGTTAGCTGACGAATACCTGATCTCTCCGATCGAAACAAAAGAAATTACTAATACTAACAGTGAACCTGCGGCCGCACATACCGATGAATTGTTCAGCGAATCGATAGAACATTTGAACTCGAGGATCCGCGAACTGGAAAAGATGGTCGCACAGGACGACCTTACCGGGCTGAAGAACCGCCGGTATGTCAGGCAGTTTCTTTCGCAGATAATCAACAGGACACATCACGAAACGCCAAGCGCTACTCTTCTGATGTTCGACATCGATGACTTCAAACACTACAACGACACTTACGGCCATGCGGTCGGAGATAACGTCCTAAAGCAGGCGGCGTTGATCATGAAGAAATGCTGCAGGAACCATGACGTGATCGGCAGGATCGGAGGCGATGAATTCGCCGTTATTTTCTGGGACATCCCGTCAGGGTCGGGCACCGCTGAAAGAGAACGCAGGCAAAACGTGGAACACCCGCGAGAAGCGTTCGTCATTGCAGAGCGATTCCGAAAAGAGATCAGCACAACGGAACACAATTTCCTCGGAATGGCTGGTAAAGGAACCCTTACAATAAGCGGAGGGCTGGCATCGTTCCCGCAGGACGGAACAACGGTTGAGGAAATCTTCGAACAGGCCGACAAGGCAATGCTCGATGCAAAAAGAAGCGGCAAAGACAGGGTCTACATCGTAGGTAAACCAAACGGCAACGGAGCAACCGCACCTCAATAGCAGATCATATTTCAGTCAAATTTCCCGATTACTTTGACGGCAGATCCAGGTCCTGTATGGTTTCAAAGCCAATGTGCCATTTATATCGCCCAAGTTCTTCCAGTGGGACACGCTCGACATGGGTATCCTGAAAAACAATGTTGACCGCTCGGCCGTGTCGAGACAGAGCTATACGCGAAGCAGTATTGGGGTGCAATGGATATCCATCGCCGTCTGGTATCCCCGATCCCTGCAGATCAGTAAGGTTTGATAATTCTACAAAATTACTTGTCGATGGCCAGGCATCTACAAAACCTCCATCAGAAAGCATGGGAACACCCCCTTTAGCCTTGCCATATTTTCGATAATATCGGGAATCATTTGGCGAGTTAACATTCTCCTGCATCCAAACGTTTATTGTATATCCCCCCTGTGTCTCACCCCATTTCCATGCCGTGTCAGAAGAACCGTAGCCAAAATTACTGTATTTAGGGGACCATGGTCTTGCGCTTGGGCAAACCATGATCTTAATAGCACCTTCGCGTGAGCTAAGGTCCCCCTGCCCTTCTGAAAACTTTTCCGTCCCGCCAAGGTATGGCGCCAAACGATAAAACCAGAAGTGTCCCTGAGACCACATACCTGAAGGAGCATACCAGACATTGCTGTCATCATTTTCCTGAGAATAAAAATACCATGCAAGACCAAACTGCTTGAGGTGAGCGGCACATGCAACTCCCCTTGCTTTTTCCTTAACCTTGCCTAGTGCGGGCATGAGTATTGCGAGAAGTAATGCTATGATGGAGATGACTACCAATAGTTCGATCAGTGTAAAACCTTTTCGCCGATTCATTATAACACTCCTTTTGCATTAATGTCATTAACATTTATGCCAGCCCCTACATCAGTGACCATGATATCTGAACCGATGCTGCTACAGTGTTATTTTACGACATCGTTATATCAGTTGTCAAGAATAATTACGAAGATAAAACTAAAACTCAGCCTACAATGACCGTTTTTGTCGGACTTATCAGCTTGTATCTTATACCTCTCCATGTGATCGTTCTGCCGAAAGCTGACGTGAGCATGAAGAAGAAAATCAGCAGCGTCCATAAACCTGTTCCTAAAATATCGGCAAGTCTGGCCTGTGACATTTTGGACGCATTTTCAGGCAGCAGCCTTGCGATCATGTCCTGTCTTAAATATGCCCTAAACGCCGGCACGACATAAAAGAACACCGGCACGACCCAGTACAGCACTGCAAACGGCTGCTCTGTCATCTGAGCAACCACAGCGACATATATCCCCAACCACAGCCCAAGCAATGGAAGCAAAGCGCCGAAAAAACCTGCCAGCCAGACCCACACAGAAAAAACTCGAGTGATAAGAAACTGGCGCCTGGCAAACTCGAAAAGCTTGCTCCATGTCGTACTCTCATAAGAAGCAACCATACATCCCGGAACGAACATGATCTTCATACGGTGCTTTCTAACGGCCCATGCAAGCGAAAGATCGTCGCTAAGCGCAGTCGACCATAAATTTTTTAGATCGATCCTCTCGAACGTATCTCGTCTTAGCGCCATCGAACCGCCCCACACCTGGTTCATCGGGCTGTTGCCCAGAAACTGAGCGACCTTGGCATTGATAGCAGACATAGCAAGCGACGGAAGATTGTTTCTTGTCGGCACGAACCAGCGGTATCCGGTTGCGACACCATGCCTTTGCTTTCTGAGAGGATATACCAGGTATGACAGCCATCCTGGACGTACGCATACATCGGAATCTGCAAAAGCGAATACCTCCGCATCGACTGGAGAGTTTGAACAGCAATGAAGCAGGTTGTGAATCTTCTGGCTGCACATCTCGGCCTTACCAGCGATAAGAATATTGACATCGATAGCTTTTGAATCGCCCGCAAACTGTTCCATGATCTTAGTAAGCTGCTCATACGCCGGGTCGTCTTCGGCTTCGACAACAAACCGCAGATAATAGTTGTCATAATCGAGAGCGAAGAACGATGAGATGTTCTTTTCAAAAGCACTGTCAATACCTTTGCACGGGATTGTAAGCAAAGTAACCGGCAGGTATGACATCGGATCTTTTTCAGTCTTCCGCAGGGCATACCGGCGGTTATAGAAAATATGTATCACAAGGAGTATCTGCAATAACATTGAGATCAGGGACAGAATTATGTAAATTATCCAAAACACCAGCAGTTCCTTTGCGATGATGAATTCAGAAATTTCATTCCAGAGAAGCGATCGGTATAACGTGTTGTTCCAATTGCTCAATAGTGTATGAGTTGCTCAGATCAAATTCAACAAGGCAGCCGTGATTGTGCTCAGAAGCCAGAATGAGCAGATTATAGCCGGCAATGCTAAAGCCGTTTTCCTGCGACTGATGGCCCAGGACGAACAGATCGACATCGAAGAGCTTTGCGAGTTTTTCTAGCGAATCATCCGAGTGCCTTCTGCCCCAGGTCAGCAGATAGACAGGGTTCGGCCGAATCATATCTTCAAGCGTTAGCGGGCGGTCAAAAACAGACATGTCAAAACTGTCAACATACCTGTCAGCAGGCAGAGAATGAGACATCCATATCCGATTTGCGCACTTAACAGCAAGGGGCTGGGAGAACAGGTAATCGCAAAGCGCAGTTTCCATCTCATCGTAACTATCTGTAAAGAAACGTTTCATGGCATTCCGCAGCGACTGGTTCATTTCCTTGCCGCCCTTTAACACATCCTTGTCGTGGACAATAGCGGTATCGTGATTGCCCGTGATAATATGAACCTGCTCAGGGAATTCCTGCTGATATTCGAGTATATCAAAAAACAGCAAAAAAGAAAGACAGCCCCCAAAATCATCTTCAGGTCCGCCATGCAGTATTTCCTGAAATATAAGGTGGTTGTCAGGATTGTTCCCAAGATCGGCAAACGCTGTTATTTTTTCAAAATTTCTGCGATGGCCGTGCAGATCGCCAGTTACGACAACCCTGCCCCTGTCTGGCAAATATGTAACATTGCCTTTGCGGTATTTCGAAGATCGATTGAGTTCTACACCTCTGTCGCAAAGATTAACTATTTGTTGTGACGTTCTTTTCAAGTCTGTTCCCAAATATATTCCGGATCATTACGTCGAGCCTTGCAATGATCTCAGTCATGCTTGCAGGTCGGTTAGCAGGCTTTTCTTCCAGGCAATCCATCACTATCTGCGAAACCGCCAGCGGGATCTTGCTGTATACCTCATGAGGCGGCCTTGATTCCTGAGGCGGCAAATGGTTGGCCGCTGCGATCTTACGGCTGATCAGCGTAGGCACATTCTTGCCGGTTAACGCCCAGTACATCGTAGCGCCGAGATTGAAAATATCCGTGCGATGGCTGATATGTTCACGGTTGACCTGCTCAGGAGCGATATAATCCGGGGTGCCCTGAATGCGGGTCTTGATCTGACCGATCCTGCAGCTCTGCCCAAGATCGATTATTTTAATACCGCCATCTTTATTTATCAAAATATTGTTCGGCTTGATGTCGCAGTGAACATATCCGCTTTGGTGCATTGCGTTAAGACCATCAGCGATCATCCTAAACAGCAGCAGTATATCGCCAAGACTAAGTGACGTGGATTCTTCGAGAGTTTTGCCCTCGAACATCTCCATCGTCAGAACAACCTCCTGCACCCGCAGGAGTTTTCGCTTTTTATGCAGTCTGTGGCATTTACGGATATATTGATGGTCGATCAGACGTGAAACCTTATATTCGGTTTCAATCTGCTCGAAAATACGCGTATCTTCCGGGCTTTCGAGTTTGGCACGCTTAATAGCGATCCGCTCACCGGTGATGTCATCTTTGGCAAGATAGATCACAGACCTCGCTCCGGCCCCAATACGCTTTATGATGGTATAGCCATCAATATCAATGGATTTTGCCATTACCCTCTCTTGCCGCAGCTAAATTGTTATTTCATAAATACTTACAAACATTAATATCAGACAATCAAGACCATACCACTACAATTCATCCACCCACTTATATATGATACAATACAGCAGCCAAATTGTCCAGCAGTGTTTTTTTTATTGTATTACGAAAAAGTTTACGACTGGCACTTGACAAAAACCTTTTTTTATGGATAATAATCGCTCTTATTCTTGAGCACAATCCTCGATAGCTCAATTGGTAGAGCGAGCGGCTGTTAACCGCTAGGTCGTAGGTTCGAGTCCTACTCGAGGAGTTATAAAATGGCATCATAAGGTATTGTGAGATAATAACTTACAATACCTTTTTTAATGGACCCACAAATAATTATTTAATTAAAGCTATTTATTTCTACGCAGTTTCTACGCAGAATGGCACTTTTAGTGCTCACTTCTTGTCTAATTTTAGAGGGAAAAATAGGAGAGTTTTGGCAAACTGCGTAGAAATTAGTGTAAGTTTATAGTAGAGAATAACTTAGCTATATATTAGTGCTAAAATACTTGTTTTGGGGGTGAAAATGGGGGTAGAGGAGGGTAGCATTCTGCGTAAAAAAGTTGGGTAATAAATTTTATGATCTTACAACAAAGGGCATATAATTGTTGGCTTTGGAGTAGTGTTTATTTGACTGCCAACTATTTGACAGTTGAGACTTGTGTTATGATTGGTGAAAAGGTTGGGGGAGTGCTGACAGTGGCTCTGTTATAGAGCGTATCTTCAAAATCAATGCAGAGTATTTTGGGCATTATTCCCCACCTGTAACGCACGAACAGTACTTGTAATGCATGAAGAGTACTTGTTTTCCAATTGAGTCAACCATTGTATCAAATCTCCTGAATAAACCTGTCTTTTGAGAGATTGAATAATAGCTCTGGCTTCAATGAGGTCATCTAATTGCTCTTTTCTCTGTGCCAAACTAACTTTGTTTGAAATAGTAATGTCAAATGACTGTAAATAGTCACAGGTTTCAAATAATATAGTAATTTGATCTTCATCCAATCTATTTGTCTTCAAAACACTGATATCGTAAGTGTACGTGATAAGCTCCTTTTGCTTTTACCATGAGCCTTGTATTGCTACCTATAAATGCCCTTTAGGAAATCTTTTGTCAAGAATATTCAATATTCTCCTCCTTGAGTAAGTGTATTACTGCTTAAAAACTGATGTACAACAGTATTACATCAGCATGTAATTATGCAAATATATAATGCAAATGCCGTAGTTACCACAGATGACCTAAGAGTAGTTTGCCTTGTCTCATTTTAAAGCTGAAAAAGAAGGGAAGTTGGGACTTGTGTTATGATTGGTGAAAAGGTTGGGGTTATTTTGGGACTGTCACTGTCGTTCATATTTAATTTATACATCTTGACATACAAGAATTATCACTTACAATTGTGATATCTCTGGGTGGGAGATTGGAAAGAAGATGTCTGGAGGTTTGGAAAGACAATTTATTTGGGTAGTTAATAACTGACTGAAAGGTGTAGAATAACTCCTCGCCCTCGGAGCAATTTTGGCGGGGAGAAGGAGAAGAGTGTTCTAAGCGATATCAAGTACGTACTTATTTTATTTGAAAGGAGAAAACCATGAGAAACCAAACTACAATAGTAATCACAGGAATAATTCTACTAGGAATAAGTACTTGCTTAGGGGGAGTTATCGACCAAATCAATCTGCCTGATTGGGATGGAGGATGGGTCAATATCGTCCCTGTAAACGATGTATCACAGACATTCACTCCGACACTTCCTTATCTTACTGGAGTTGACGTTGATATTCTTACTGGAAATGCTGGAAGAGGTGGCGATACGATTACTGCTAAAATCATGCGAGGAAATGATGTCCTTTGGTCAGACTCTCAATATGTTGATGAAGGTTTCAATGGCCTATTGAATTTTGAACTTGACATTCCTATTCAAGTTACATCAGGGGAAACTATCAAACTAACATTATCTGATACAGGGAAAGTAACATTTGGTTGGAAATATGTATAAACGGCGGAGTAAAATTGTACCACCTGGCGGAG
>DAOWHR010000174.1 GCA_030641315.1 Anaerohalosphaeraceae bacterium
CAGCTCGAACACCAACAGCAATATCGTTCTGGCCATCGGTCTCGTTACGATTCTGGCGACACTCATTATACCACTGCCGACTTTCGTTCTCGACATGCTCCTGGCATTCAGTATCGCTCTTTCGATCATCGTACTGCTGATCACCCTGGCCTCTCGTGAGGCGCTTGACCTGTCATCGTTCCCTTCTCTGTTGCTGTTCATCACACTTTTCAGACTCTCGCTAAACGTAGCGTCAACAAGGCTGATCCTCACCGAAGGATCGGCTGGAAAGATCATCAACACTTTCGGCTCAATGGTCGCTGGCGGCAGCTTCGTCATCGGTCTGGTAATATTTCTAATACTGGTCATAATACAGTTCGTCGTCATAACAAAAGGTGCCGAACGCATCAGCGAAGTCTCCGCAAGGTTCACTCTCGATGCTATGCCCGGTAAGCAAATGGCCATCGATGCCGATCTCAACGCCGGCCTCATCAACGAAACACAGGCAAACCAACGCCGTTCCAAGATCATAAAAGAAAGCGAATTCTACGGAGCGATGGACGGTGCCAGTAAATTCATTCGCGGCGACGCGAAAGCCGGCCTGATAATCACTGCCATCAACATCACAGGCGGTATCGCAATTGGATATTCGAAGGGCATGGACATCGTAACCGCCATGAAAACATATTCGGTCCTGTCGATCGGTGACGGCCTGGTCAGCCAGATTCCTGCCATCGTCATCTCCATAAGCTCAGGCTTTCTAGTAACAAAAATATCCAGCCGTCACAGCGTTGGTAAGGACCTCTCAAATCAGTTCCTAAAAGCATCACAGCCGCTGATCATCGCTGCGGTGATTATCGCCGCGATGGCCTTCGTTCCGGGAATGCCAAAACTCGCATTTATCGCGCTGGCCGCAGGAACAGTATATTTGGCAAGGGTTTCCGCAAAAGCCGAACGAGCAGAGAAGGAAAACAATAAAGATACCGACACAGGTAAACTCAAACCACAAAAACAGCCCATTGAGGAACTCCTCGAAACTGATCGAATCAGCGTCAACGTAGGCGTAAGGATCATCAGCATGATCGATCCCGCCAAAAACAGCGCAATATTTGACCGCATCGGTTCTCTCAGAAGACGATTCGCACAGGACTTCGGAATGATCGTCCCGCTCGTAAGACTACGAGACAGCGTAACGATGAAACCAACTGAATACGTCATAAAGCTCAGGGACCATGTCATTGCAAAAGGCCAGCTCGAACCGGACATGTTCCTGGCAATGGACCCCGGAACTGTAGAACGCAAGATCGAGGGCATTCCCACAACCGAACCCGTATACGGACTGCCCGCCATCTGGATTTCCAACGAATCCACCGAGACCGCCGAACTTGCAGGCTACACTGTGATCGACCCGGAATCAGTCTTCATTACACATCTTTCCGAAACCCTCAAAAAACATGCTCACGAACTCCTGACCAGAGAAGACGTCCAGCAGCTCGTCGAACGCCTCAGAACAACGCAGCCATCTCTCGTCGGTGAAGTTGTCGGAGAACTCGTCTCCGTTGGACTGCTGCAAAGAATACTCAAAAACCTTCTCGCTGACTCCATACCCATCAAACAGCTTACCACGATCCTCGAAACTCTCGGCGACAATGCACCAAAAACGAAAAACCCCGAAATGCTGACTGAACTGGTTCGCAAATCACTGGCAAGAACCATCACCGAGATGAACAAAGACGCGAACGAGAAAATATCGGCCATCACACTTGACCCGTCACTCGAACACAAGCTCGTTTCCACTGTTCGCAATGAAAAAGATACTACATCCGCATCGATACCTGCCGAAACAGCACTGGACATGACAAGAAAGATCGCCGCCTCATGGAAAGAACTGATGGACATGGGACTCGAAAAAATTGTCCTGCTCTGTGACTCAACCATAAGACCTCACATCGCCGCGACACTGCGAAAAGTCATACCCCAACTGCCGATAGTCGCCTATGACGAGATCATAACAGGTACGCAGGTTGAACCGATGCAAACTATAACATTAAACCAGCCGGAACTTACTGCCGCACTGCCGGCTAAATAAATTCAACAGGGAGACGCAATGCCATTTGAAATTAGACCAATAGCCGTCAAAACCGCGATAACCGTGTTATTCATCATCACGGCAATAGACCTCTACAAAGGTCTGCCGCCCTACGTATGCTGTAAACGTGCAATAGCTGGCTCAGTCATAATGTATTTCATCACCGCATACACGGTTAAAGCCATAAATGCAATCCTGATAAACTCGGTAGATTCGTCAAATAATGAAACTCAGTCAAACAAGGTAAACGATGCGGCCTGAACAGATTGAACAAATATCAATGGCCCCGGAATTAGCGGACACTCACCATCTGCCCCAGGCCGCTATACGCGCATACACAATACCTTCAAAACAGTGTATAACTGACGATCAGATAAATGAACTGCTGCCTATGGTCACCAGGATAGCCCAGCAGACTATTACATATCTGCCCGGATCGTTATCATTCGAGGACGTCATAGCCGCAGGAACCCTCGGACTGGTAAAGGCTGCAAAAAATTTCAACCCGACACATAACACAGAATTTAAAACTTACGCCTTCATACGAATAAGAGGCGCAATACTCGACGAACTGAAAAAGTGGAACTTCATCCCCTCTTCAATGTCAAAAAAGATCGGTGAAGCATTTAACGTCGCCCAGCAGCTAACTGCAGAAACCGGATTTCCACCGACAGACGAACAGCTTGCGATAGCACTTGGAATATCGATTGACGAAGTCGACCGGATATACCATGACTCACGCATACACCAGTTCATGTCTCTCGACATACAGGACAACGACAACAACAGTTTCGCAAATATCTTAAAAGCATCCACAGACGCTCCCGATGGCCAAATGAACAAACAGGAGCTTATCGACAAACTAACCGAGTCCATCCAGTCGCTGCCCGAGCGAAAACGCCAACTGATGCTGCTATATTATCATCAGGAACTTACAATGAAAGAGATCGCCGAAGTATTCGAAATAACCGAGTCAAGGGTAAGCCAACTGCACGCCGCTGCCCTGTTCGAACTTTCTGTCAAATTAAAGGATTTCAAAAATGCCCGAGATAAACAAGATCAGGCCTATTGAAAACTTCGCTGTAGTCCAGAACATCAAAGGATCATCTAAAGATAAACAGGTCAAAAAAAGAAAACAGCAGCAGGATCAAAGATCGCAAAAACAACAAAAGGATACAAACCAGAGCACTGAAGAAACTTTAAACGATGATTTAACCGATTCTTCAAAAATTGACTATTGTGCATAAGAAACAGGACACAAGAAATGACACAAATTCTAAAAGCAAACCAGGTCAGTACCGAAACTGCTGTCAAACTCAGCCTGAACAGTCAATCATCGCCCCAAAAGAATGCGACAAACTCTGGCACTGCCCCACTGCCTTCCGCAAAAGTTGTAGACAGCACCGAACACTACGCCATCATTGAAGTAACCTGCCAATGCGGCCAAATAAACCAAGTCAGATGCGATTTCTGACACGCACAACAAAAGGAAAATAAATGAAACGTATAAATATATCGATCACTCTTATATTAACTGCCGCCTGCCTGGCACTATCCGCCTGCGACATCGCACAGCCAAAACCTCAGCCCCCCGCGCAGACCGAACGGCCCACCCAAACAATCCGACAGCCGATTGACGCAAACAGGTTCCAGAGCACACCGGACACACCTACCGCCGTGGAAACGTCAATAAAACTCTCGCAGGAAAAGGCCGACCTCGCCGACAAACTCCTCCAACAAAAAGACATCAACAAGGGCCTGTCCAACGACAACGTCCTGCTCAAACAGAAAAACCGGCAGCTTACAACAGAACTCGAACAGGCAAATACAGAACTCAACCAGACCAACAGGCTTTTGATGGACACCCGCACCGAGCTTGACGACTGGAAAGCAAAGATCCTTGAGTTCCAAAAAGAAAGCCGCGACACTGACAAGGCACAGCTCGAGGCCCTGTACAAAATGCTCCAAATTCTCGGTGGCCAAAATGAAAACTAAACATATTCTTATCGCGTCTCTATGCTCAATTGCGATCTTCACCGGCTGCACCACCCAATCCGTTGGGACCGCCCCGCAACTCGCATGCTCATACATTAATCCCGATGTGGACCTGGCCTCCATAGGCAGAGTAACCTTCGTCGAACTTGGTCAATACGCCGCCGAACAGACCATCGCACAGAACACCACCGAAAGCATCTTCCTTGCCATGCAGAAAAAACAGATCTTCGGAATTGACATCATCCGACAAAATGATCCAAAATGGAAAAGCCTCCAACTCCACCCCGACACTTCCTACTCACTTGACCAGCTCTC
>DAOWHR010000188.1 GCA_030641315.1 Anaerohalosphaeraceae bacterium
AACCTCAGTTCGTCGACCACATAATCGCCCACCGACAGAATGTTGTCACAGTGCCTCGAAGCTTCCACGAGGGGATGTTTAAAGTTATGGTTCTGGTCTCCGAAAACATCTTTTACAGTTAGCCCGTTTTTCTGAGCCTGCTTCATTACGTTATAGAACATCGTGTCATGGCCGGGATTGTCTTCGACGATAGGCCGCATTGTCGCGACCTCGTGAGCATAGAAAACTGTTTTGAAGTCATAAGTGGTGTCAAGTTTAGCTGCAAGTGCGGTGGGCATGCCCATGAACTCGTGTGAAATGATGATCGTCGAATCCTCCTGCTCCGTAGCTCCGATAGCTTTTAGTACTGCGATAGCTGCCGGCCCAAGACGAACCCACTGTTCATAGTCCCAGATGTGTTGATAAAGATCGCTGCGGATTCCGAATTCATGAAACATCTTTTTCTTGAAATCATCGACCGGACCCCGCGAAATATTAGAAACATCGATCAGAACGATTTCCGGCGAACTTTTTACACCGCTTCGATGATCGGTAAACGTTCGTCTCCCGTATACTATATCGATGTTGTAGGTACTCTGTATCCTTCTGAAATCCTGCAAATACTTAGAGTCCGTCAAGCCGTCAAGAGAAGAGTAAAAAACATCGCCTTCCGGCCCAAGCCGGTCGAATACGTCTCCCTCGCGGTTGAATAACGGGCATATCAGTATTGACCTCTCGATAACATCGAGATAGCTTTGGCTTGTAAAAAGACCCTCAAGAACAGTGCCGATCCCTCCGATCTTGCCGGTTGCCTCATGTGTTACGTGTACAGCAGTTGTTTTTCCGATCATTTCCATTTCCTCTGCATCAATTGGTGACTGTTTTTCATTCGTTTATCCCTGTCTTTACATTAAATCTAAGAAACAAAGCCTTTCTAAGCAAACACCAAGCCCATGAATTAGGTTTTAAAAAGCCTTATCGTGTTTAAATTCAGTAAAGTACAAATATGAACATTATTCTCGGACCATAAGTATGGTTGAACAGTATTGTTTCGTCAATCATCCGCCGATACGATGAAAAAAGCCCCTTATTTAGAATATTTTTTTATATATATGACAGTAGGGCGTTTTGCCCGTCTTGTCGTAATAATCCTGGTGATAATCTTCAGCACTCCAGAACTGACCCGCTTTGGTTAGCCTGGTTTTAACTTTATAGTCTTTCGCTTTGAGCGCCGCGATAAGCTTCTTTGCGGTTTTTTTCTGTTCGTCATCAACATAAAATATCTCCGACCTGTATTGAGTTCCGACGTCAGGCCCCTGACGATTCAATTGCGTTGGGTCATGCGTTTCAAAATATAGTTTGGCAAGCTGCTCATAGCTGGTTTTGGTCGGGTCATACACAACCTCGACAGCCTCGGCGTGTCCGGTTTTGCCTGTGAGTACCTGTTTGTATGTTGGCTTGTTTACCCTTCCGCCCGTAAATCCGACAGTCGTTGATATTACACCGGCAGCTTTATTAAAGTGATACTCTGTTCCCCAGAAACATCCTGATGCGAATATCGCTTTTTTCATATTTGTCTTGGGCGGCACAAACTCCAGCGAGATCGAGTTCACACAATGTCGCGTATTTTTAGCTGTCAAACCTTCGTCCAGAAATACATGTCCCAGGTGTCCGCCGCAATTAACGCATGTTATCTCGGTTCTAAAACCGTCAGCATCGAGCGTACGTTTTACCGCTCCGTCAATTTCATCATCGAAGCTGGGCCAGCCGCACCCCGAATTGAATTTGGAATCGGACTTATACAATTCCGCACCGCACCGCTTGCATACATAAGTCCCTTGCTCGAAGAACTTGTCATACTTGCCGCTAAAGGGTCGTTCGGTCCCTTTTCGCACGATCACTTTCGCTTCATCGGGCGTCAGTTTCTTATACATATCTGCCTTTCTGTACAAAGCTATCTCATCGACAAAAATGTCCGCCTCCATCTCCTGCTTGATCGCGACGATAGCGATTGTCTTTAGCTTTGAAGTGTTTATCGAACTGCTCAAAGAGTACGGCTTAAAATCCTTAAACGGAATCAACACATCCTGCCACGAACCGTCAGTGGCAAACTTTGCCTCATAATATTGCCTTGGCAAAATCGTGCCAGATGTCCTTAGATGCACCGCGTACTCTTTTGAGTTGCCTTTAATTTTCAAACGCACGCCGTCATACCCGCTGGCGTCAAAATGTTTTTTCTCCGGATCGACCGGCCGTCTTACCTGGATAGATCCCCCGTCATTTTTAAGCGACACCGTACCGGTCATGTGAAGCGAGGTCTTTTTGTCTTCTTTTATGAAAACCATCTTGCCAGTTGATGCACCGCCCATAACCTGATCGGTCACAAACTCCCATTCGCTTGCCCCTGATTTTGAAAGATCATCAATAACAAAAGGCCCAGCCGGTTTTTTCGAGGTCGCTCCCTGAACAACTAAACCCCTGACACCGACAAACAATATCACTGCCAAAACAAAAAATAACGTATTTTTATATGAAAACCTCGAGTATTCCATAGTCATACTCCTTGCTATAAATTAGTTCCCATAATTCATACTGAAAAACTAGTCTTTTGTTCAAAAGGCTCTGACTTCGTCTATATTACCCCGTTTATTGCCGATTATCAAGCAATTCTGATAGCGTTGCCCGGTTCCTTCAAAGGTGCTGCCATGAGCGAAAAGTCCATTTCAACGCCTGCCGTTTCAAAAGCTGTCGTTGTTTCCGCCAAAGCGATGTCGATCTCATTTCTCTGGCTGCTCAGATGTCCCAGCATTACGCCCCCGGGCGCCTTTTTGCTTTGACGCCTTACGTTGACCAACAACTCTGCCGTATCAGGGTTGGGCATATGATATGCACTGTTAGGATTATAATACATATCAAGCAGTTCAAGATCATGGTTCGATTCGACAAATATAAAATCAGCATCCACAAAATGCTCGAAAACTTCGTCCCATCTGCTGAAATCCGTCACGATCACAACCTTCTTTTCCTGCCACAGTATCTCATACCCGTACGTCGGATAGTAAGGATTATGCGACACCTCAAAAGGCTTGACGCAAAAATCTCCGACGATGAAATCTTTTTTTGTGAACGGCTCGATAGTAAGCCCGTCAAATCCATAATCCTTAAAATGTTTCCCCCGCACCTGATCGACACAATCTTCATGCATCCGAACACATAGCCCATACTCATCAAGCACCCGCAAAGGATAATAAGATACATGATCCGAATGAGCGTGCGTTATCAGCACAGAGTCAACGCTGCCCGGATCGCCGAACACCGCCGACAGCGCCGCCCGCGTCCGTTTCATCGAACTGAGTCCGCAGTCGATCAGCAGCTTCGTATTGTCCGACCACAACGCCACACTGTTGCCCGCACTGCTGCTGCAAATTGATTGAAATTGCAATGACATTTAACTCTTTCGCTTAATTATGCAGCGGCATAATTTCAACTTTGCGGAATTCCACGCCGTGGCTCTCAGCCTGCAATGATATGCTCCCGCCGCTAAGCATCAATTCACCGTCTTTGATAAGCTTCTTCGCATCGCCGTCACGTGTATCCAGCTGAGGATTTTTGTATTCGAGCACAACTTCCCCGTCCATGATATGCTTGATAACTTCATTACCGTGTACCTCGATCTCCATCGTCACCCATTGATCGCCGTGATATGTTTTCGATGTTGAATTGATGCAGTGACGCAGATCGAGTTTGTCCTTCAGCACAACATTCGTGCCCGGAGTACACAGGTTGCCGGTCGTCCTTGCGTGCTCACTATCGCCGCCCAGCAGCTGAACCTCGATAGACACAGGGAACTTCTGGTCCTTGCCCATACTTTCTGGCGTTTGCCCGTGTATCATCACACCGCTGTTACGAAACGCCCAGCCCGGCCCGCCCGGTGCCTGCTCACCAACAAACCGGTATTCAACTCGAAACTTATAATGCGAGAAAGGCTGTTCATAGAAGATATGTCCGAACCTGCCTCCGAATTTGTCATACTTGTCATAACTGACCTTCATCAGCCCGTCTTCAACCCGAAACGTATCGTTGAAATTGTCGCCAAGCTCATACCCGGTGATCTTGATCTTCCACCCATCAAGGTCCTTGCCGTTAAACAGGCTGATCCATTTGTCGCCGTCATGGCCATGGTGGCCTTCTTTTTCATGCTCTACATTGGTATCATGTCCGGCCTTGGTGTGTTCTTCTTTAGAGGGGTGTTCCTTATTGTCAGCGTGTTCTGCCGACGCTTTGTGCTCCTCACAGCAGCCCCAAAAACCAACAACCGCAACTGCCGCCAAACACAAAACAATAATTCTCGATAACTTCATAGCGAACGCTCCTTAAAACAGAAATTAAAAATTGCAATGAACACTTTGGGTCATTCTACCCTGTTTGGACGATTACGCAAGTTTTGTACTGCAAATAGTTTCAAAATATATTGCTCGAAACCTTGAGTTGTAAACATTTATTTGATAGTATGTTCAAAACACAGCATAAGAATACCTTTTTTAGGAGTCTGGTTCATGGTGGAGTTTTCATTCAGACGACAGGCTGGCAGAACGGCTTCATTTGGGGGCAAGTTGTTCTCAACCCTGTTCTTCCTGGTTTTTGCCGGAATGGGTTCCTTTTTCATGGTTCTTACCGTCAGGGACTATTTAAAAACGCTTGATGCTGCTTCGTGGGATAAAACACAGTGCACGATAGTTGAAAGCAGTGTTGATGAGGATTTTTCAGATAATAACGATCCTTTCGTGTTCAAAGTAACGTACCGATATGAATATCAGGGCAGTCAATATTCATGTAATGTTTATCGAAGATCTTACGGAGGCGACGATGATTACGCAAAGGCAAACCGTAAGCTAGTCGATTACCCAGCCGACAAGCAGGCATTCTGTTATGTCAATCCTGCCAATCCCCGGCAAGCCGTTTTGAAAAAGGAATCTCTTGCCAGCGGTTTCATTATTTTGTTCCCCGTTCCGTTTATGGCTGTCGGCTTTGGCGGAATATACTTTACATGGCGTCGCAAACGGGTCACGGTTGATCGCGATGGAAAGGTTACAGGAAAAGCAATTGTTTCCGGCAATAAAAAGAAAAAATACGAAAACGTTTTTGGATTCGTTTTCTTTGGTATTTTTCTCGCCGCAGGGCTTGGTATTCTCTGGCCTCTCGCGGTTAAGCCGATTAAAAATACGATCAGTGCCCAGTCGTGGACCGAAGTTCCATGTCGTGTTGTCAACGCCGCTGTCAGGTCGCATGATTCCGACGACGGTGTTACATACAGCGTCGACATTTTTTACGAATATGAGTATGAAGGCAAAACTTACAAGTCCAACCGTTACAGTTTCATGGGGGGCAGTTCAAGCGGATATCAAGGCAAAAAAGACGTTGTTCAGCGGTACAAAAATGCTGCCAACCCCGTCTGTTTTGTCAATCCGGATAAACCGCACGAGGCTGTTTTGAAACATGGATGGAACTGGGAGATGTTGTTCGCACTGTTCCCGTTACCATTCATCGCCGTAGGGTTAGGCGGGATTATTTACATGATCAGAAATAAGGGTTTGCGGGCAAAGAAGAGTGCTGCCGATTCGTACCTTCCTGCTGACCGAACCGCTCCTGCAACCCTGGTTTCCGACAGGCTTGCGGTCGGCGGTGAATATTACGATAAAGGTACGGTGGTTCTAAAATCCAAGGGTTCCCCTTTTGTACGCTTTTTGGGGATTACTGCTTTCGCTTTGTTCTGGAACGGCATCGTCTTCGGCCTTCTTGTGCGGGAAGTTGTGCAGGGACATCGTTCAGGTAATGCCGATTGGTTCATGACCTTGTTCGCCGTGCCGTTTGTTGCTGTGGGGATCGGAACTGCTATCGCGGCAATTTATTGCTTGCTGGCTATGAAAAATCCGAGACCGACCCTGACGCTTAGTGCGGCAAGAATACCGCTTGCCGGTGCCGGTGAACTGGGCTGGACCTTTAAGGGAAGAGCCGATCGCATTAACAAGCTTATCATTTCGGTGCAGGGAACCGAATCCGCGACATATCGTCAGGGAACGGACACGAGAACAGATACGAGTGTGTTTTATAATATGCCCCTCATCGAAACCGAGCTGACAGATGAGATTTTCAGCGGACAGATCGGCTTTGTGATTCCGGACCATACGATGCATTCGTTTGAATCGGATAACAACAAAATTATCTGGTCGATAGTCGTTGCCGGTGATATACGACGCTGGCCTGATGTCAAGGAACAATTTAACTTTACGGTAACACCAATTGAGCAGTGAGGACATGGCTATGAACCCACAAATACATATTGAGTTTGATAACGATCAGCGGGCATATCAGCCCGGTGGAGTCGTTGATGGAACTGTCCGCTGGCAGTTGGACAAAACCCCTGAAAGGCTGGAACTGTTCCTGTTCTGGCATACCAGCGGCAAAGGAACGAATGATGTTTCCGTGATTGATAGCCGCGTCTACGAAAACGTGCTTGTATCCGACGAAGAGCGTTTTTCGTTTACTTTACCGCAGGGGCCTTACAGCTTTTCGGGAAAATTGATCACCCTGCAATGGTCCCTGGAACTGACAGTGATCCCAAAAGGAATAACCGTGCGAAAGATCATTACACTTTCGCCAAGCGGTTCGGAGATCACTCTGAAAGAGACCTATTTCCCGAAACAAAAAAAGTCTTTCGGGTTTAAGCGAACAAGATGAAACCCTGTGATAATCCTTTCAGAAGCTGCCGTGTCGACGCCGTCGAGTTTGTATCGTTCGACCATACGGTTGAGCAGTTGTATGAAAATTTCTGCCGGATGGATTACAAAGCCGCGATTGTCGGCCAGCACGGCCGAGGTAAATCAACACTGCTGCGTCAGATCGCTCAGCGGTTAAACAGCGATTCTGTCCCTGCTCGTCTGATCTTTATCAATGATACTGTTCCGTTTACGTCGTCCATGCAAAAGAGTTTTATCAGAGATATACATCCCGATTCCGTGGTTCTGGTTGACGGAATCGACCAGCTCGGTTGGTTTCGCAGGCACAGGCTTCTACGCTGTCTGTCGAAAAAATGCAGAGGAATTCTAGTTGTCTCGCATGGCCGGTCAAAATTGCCGACTCTAACAGAATGCACAAGTTCACCCGAACTGCTCACCCAACTGGTAAAAACATTGCTCTCACATCAGAGCCTTCCGATGATCGATAACGCGATGATCAAAGATATCTTCCAAAGACACAATGGCAATATTCGCAACTGCCTAAGCGAACTCTACGATTATTACGCAGATAAATGATCGGCCCTTCTCTAAGTCCAATCCAACAGCATTCCCAACTCCCACCTGCAAAACCACGAAACTAACCATGGTTTCAGGTGCCGTCAATGCAAAGAGCACCACGGGGACGATTATAACATATTCGCCCCCGAGTATCTGACTTGCAGAGTTTCTTAATTGCCGTACTATTTTCCAAACCGACCTATCGGTTATTTTGTGTAATATGTATCATTATCACATCGTCAGCGTCGATCAAGATAGATGCACCTGCTCCGGTCAATTTTCCCACGTTAAGTTTGCTGTCTTTTCCTATAACCCTGGCTGACTTGATGGATTTCATCGGATATGGCAGCTTCTCAGATTTGATAATACAGCTTACGTCCTTTTTCGTTGGGCTGGTATTAGCGACCAGCACCCATGCCTCGCCCGGTTTGCTGTACACAGCGGTTATCCCGTCACTGTCGTTAGTCAACACCGCCCCATTGCGCCAATCCTCAAACTTATACTCTTCAATGTTCCCCAAAGGTTTCAGCATCTTATAAAGATCGATAGCCTCCTTGCTTGCAGGCCACGGCGCAACCGAGGTCATCAATGTTGTTATCGCATGTAGCTTACGCAGCCGCTTTGGAGCGTCCGGTGTTATCGTTCCATACCCGATAACCGCACGCGGTCGCCCCTGAACAAAACTCCACTCCAAAGGCAGTTCCGAAGGTTTGGGCATCGAAACGGACAACTTGCCGTACGAAAACTCCATCCCGACAACATAATTCGCGAAGTTTTCCGTTGCGAACATCGGCACAAGCGTATTGTGCAGTATGATCACCCCGTCATGGCCAACCCGCTTCCGTGTCCATTCCATCAGGTCGATCAGCCCGTCAATGTCCCAGTGTCCCGTCTCCGATATCGCGTATGCTCCGATGCCTTTGTCCGATACCGCACCGTTGGACTTTTTGCCCACATGCAGCGGATTGTTGCAGTACATCGCAATGTTCCAGTCGTAATACACCCCGTCAAAGTCATGATTGTCAAGCACACGGTCGATAGAATGTTTCAAAAAATCAAGCCACCCCGACTTTAAACACATCAGCCCGCCATAGTAATAATTCGGCCGAATGTTCCCCCTGTCGTCCGGCTTCCTCGCCCACTGTTCACCATGCTTCTTAAATTCTTCCGTACTCTGATGCAGTTCATGATTCGAAAAATACGGTGCCGTCTTCATCCCGTGCTTATGGATCAGCTTGATAATCTCATCCATCTTCTTCATTTCTTTTGCAGGGTAGGGCGGATAGCTCCCGTCCCGCCAGAACATCCCGTCACCATGATGATCTCCGTCATTGTGCAGGTGCATCGTCACGATCCCGTCAGCAGCGTTCGCCTTGATCTGTTCTTCGCTAACCCACTCGCCTTTGTTCACTGCGTAAGATTTGTTCAGCCACGGCTTATGCGCATGCCCCTCCAGTATCGGAACACCGATGTAGTAGTCGAAGCTGTAGCTGCCCTCAAACTCAACATACCCGCCTTCGGGAAGATTATAACGCGGAGCAAGATTCAAAGGACAGATCGATATCCGATTGCCAAGCGGTTTCGTACTCGCGCTTATCTCGCAGTAAGCTGCACCCGGCTTGCCCCCAACCTGATAATCCCATTGCGACAGATCGTCGGACACGAACCATTCGATACCCTCGACCTGCTGATTGGCAAGCACAAGATACCTCGGAATATATCTCGTCCGAAACGGCAGATCAAAATGAGTCCCGGGCCTCATCTTGCCCCATCGACGTATCTGGTCGCTCTGCCAACTGTGCGTACTCGACCCCATCACCTCGAAGATCGCGGGCCGATACCCATAGTCCTCAAGACTTCCGTCCACTATCGTCGAAAGCACACAAAGCCTGCGAACCTTAACTGCCTTTTCAGCGACAAACTCCTTATGTATCTTGATATAACCCCACCGGTATGTATACGTCGTCTTAACCTTTACCCCGCTGTAGTTGCCGTCCTTATCCAGCAGACCGCACACAACCATCACAAGTGCGGTATCACCCGACTTCGTATGTTTGATATTGGCACTCGAACAGTTAAGATCGCTGAACGTATCGCTGCCCGCGCCTTTATCAAGTTTCAGCCGAACATTGCTCCCGATAGGTTCAACAAGCAGATTGTCAACCTTACCGTGCGTCAGGCTGATCTTAGATATCGCGCCTCCCTTATTGGTATCATGCACAACGGTATAGTAGGGCGTTGACAGTGTCAGCAAACCGCTCTTGCTGTCAAGGTCAACCTTGTACTCACCAGGCCACCAGCCGCGTGTCTTCTCAGGCACACTGCCTCCCGTTCCGGCATAACCTGCACCGCCGCAATACAATACGATCAAAACACAAACGATGTTAAGCTCAAACCGTTTCATATCAAACCTCCTGCAAAGTGAAAGCGTAAACACACTCCCGCCTGTCATTCCAGCCAATGATTGTCAACCCAAACAACCAACGTCACCTCAAACAACCAGCGTCATCCCAAACTTGATTTGGGACCAGGATCCAGACGTACAATAACAAAAACCGTCACCCCTTAGAATATTCTGCTTTCACCTGCGGCTTTTGGGATGATAGCAAAAGCTTAGAATGAATTAGGTCGTGTCTCTTCAGGCAGAACTCTCAGAACTTCCCCTCCCTTAGCGGGTTTGCTCGGCGGTGTTACGGCCTCTTTAACAGGGGGCATTTGCGTTTTGCCTGAAGCGCCTTTGTGTGCGCCGAACTGACCGCACCAGTTGTTGTTGTAGACTTTGGGCCAGTGAATATCAGTCTTGATCTGCCCGATGGCTTCGGCCTTTGGGATGAACAATGCCGAATTAGGCTGAGGAGCATGTCGCCTGCACTCTCCGTGACCTTCGTCAGTACTCTCAAAATAAACACAATTCGAACAGCACATACCCGCGTAAGGAGCACTCATAGCATACCTCCAATAAAATGACTTGTGATTACGACTGGGTTAAACCAGATAAACGCAAAAAAAGCTGTTTCTCGCTCACAGCATCGGCGATATTACCACAAAAACCACCCCATGCAAAGACCATTTTTGATGAAAACCCCCCAGTCAGCCTGCATTTAGCCTTTTATCCATAAAATGTCTTGATTTTTATGATTAGGATAGATACAATCATTTACATATATTTGTTCTGCATTGGCAAAGACATTACAATGATCATGCTTTTTTTCCAAGATGGAGGAATAATGACTAAACTTATATATCTTTCAGCCATACTGGCAGTAACCGCTGCCGCAACAGCAGCAGACCTCAACGTCCCAGCACACTACACAACAATACAAGAAGCAATTGACATCGCGGTCGATGGCGACACTGTGA
>DAOWHR010000177.1 GCA_030641315.1 Anaerohalosphaeraceae bacterium
AAGAGCAACTGGTCCATGCATACCCTGCCTATTACCGGGACATATTTGTCTGCGATCTTCATTTTTGCCCTGTTTGAAAAGCCTCTCCAGTAGCCGTCGGCGTAACCGAGGGGGATAATGGCTGCGACAGTATCTCTTTTTGTTTTATATGAGCATCCATAACTGACCGATTGGCCTGCGGGTATGTTTTTGAGCCTTCCGATCGGGGCCTGCAATTTCATCACCGGCTTTAAAGGAATGGGCGGGTTCGTCATGAATCTGGAATAGTAGCCGTACATGCTGATGCCGCACCTTACCATGTCGAAATGCGCCTGGGGTATTTTGATGGTTGCGGCGCTGTTTGCAGCGTGGATTATGATGTCATCGCGGCCTCTAAGTTGTGCCATGTCCAGGAAGCTGTTGAAGTTGTCTAGCTGCTTGTACGCGTAGGTGAGGTCCTCTTCGTCAGCAGTCGCGAAATGGGTATAGACACCTGCGAAACGAGTATTTTTTTGTTTGTCTATTTTTTCGATTATCATTAACGCTTCTTCCGGAGCCAGTCCGCATCTGCCCATGCCGGTTTCGATGTTAACATGGAGTTCAATGACATCGTCAGTGCCAGCAAGAACATTTGTTACGTGGTCGAGCGTCTCTATAGAAGAAACCACACAATGGAATTTTTTTTGGGCGCAGAGTGAAATATGATCCGGTGAGTGGGTTTCGTTTATCGCTTCGATGATGAAGATCGACTGGTCCTGGACGATACTGTCAATATGGATCGCTTCGTAAATGCTGGAAACGGCAAAGAAATCTACGTTCGCTTTTTTCAGGATGTTTACGGCTTCTTCGATGCCGTGCCCGTAGGCGTTTGCTTTTACGACGGCACAAAATTTTGTTTTGGGGGGACAGAGGCTTCTAAGATTACGTACATTGTCCAGCAAGGCGTTTGAGTATATATGGCATTGCAGGTCGGGCCTGATAAATCTTTGTGATCTGTAGAGTCTCATTTTTTGTCGCTGATGTATCCTTACTCAAACTGTGCATTATTATCCCTGCGCTTGCGCTTCGGGCTATTGTTTTGGGTATGTAAGATATTCTTACGGAGTTTTAGGAGTTCACGGAACGCTCTTATTATTACTGCCGGGTTGGCGCCGCTGGAAGTGCCTGCGGTACGGGGATAGTGGCGGACGCCTGTCTGTGTTATCTTATATCCTGCTTTTACGGCGCGTGCAAGTATCTCTGCGTCGATCAGTGCTCCGGTACTCTGCATCGAGATGTTGTCGAATATCTCACGCCGATAGAGTTTGAATGCGCAGTCAATGTCGCGTATTTTCATTTTAAACAAAAAACATACCAGCTTACCCCATGCCCATGCGTTGAGTTTGCGTATAAAACTGTCCTGACGGTTAATGCGGTAGCAACTGACGATGTCGCAATCTTCGATGAGGGGCATTATTTCGGGCAGTTGGCCCATATCGAACTGGCTGTCGCCATCGGTATAGAAAACCAGATCCATACTGGCAGCACGGAATCCTGATTGCAGTGCCGCACCATATCCCTGATTTCGGCTATGGTGTATTGCTTTGACGGATGGATATTTTGCGGCAAGAACGTCTGCTAATTCGGCGGTTCCGTCGCTACTGCCGTCGTTGACGAGTATGACTTCGTAGTTATCGCTGATCTTGTCGAGTACTTTAAGTGACTTTTCGACAAGCGCTTCGATGGCCGCTGCTTCATTGTAGCAGGGGAAAAATACACTTATTGATGGTTTGTTATCCATGTTACGCATCCGGCACCAGTAATGATATCGTCAGATAGTTTCTACCATCTTGAATAATCGCCGATCCTGTTTCTTTCGGCTATGCATTCGTTTCTTAGTTTGCTGTAGTATTCGAAAAGGTCCTTGTCGGAGACATTGTACATGTTTGCCAGATGTCCAGCGGCGGCGTATGCGGCCAATAGCTTTTTCATATATCCTTTGGTGCCGACATAGGTTTCTTTGTTTGCCACAAAATTTTTAACATAGGCTTCGATGAATTCGTTGGCTCCGTCGTTGATGTGTTTGAAGTCGTTCAGTATCCTTTGCTGTTCTTTCAGAGGCAGGTTTGCGATCTGCTGGCGGGGCATTGTACGCGTCGCCGCTTTGTAAATAAGCTGCTTCATCGATTCTAATGATGGGTCGATCTCAAATGCTTTTTTCGCAAAGTCTAAACCCTTCATCGATGTTTTGGTATCTACAGCAGTCAAGTAGTTATCAGCGAGAGTAAAATATTTTGAGAATTCGTTTGGGAAGATCGCTTTTTCGTTCATTATATTAGTGTAAAGCTCGCGACCTTTTTCCGTGCCAACGTCGATTTGAATTTGTTGATATTGGTCCTTGTAGGCCAGTTTCCAATCCGGATGTCTTGGCAGTGCCAGAGGCAGATAGTCGGCCTTGCCCCATTTGTCGTGTCTGGGAGGATCAAACTCTGAGTTTGGCGCCATTAAGACCCATATACCTCGTCTGTTTAGCTCTGTATCAAGTTCTTCCGCGATCTGTTTGAACTCTTCGGGTGTTGCCATTCGATTATTGTACCTTGCATTGTATGCCAGTTGTGAACCGCCTGCATACAACTGCTGCCAGAGTAGATAAGTGCTGTGGTCATAGGCTGCCTGTGCTCTGCCGTCCATGAAAAGCTGGAGAGGAGTTTTGCCTGTTTTTTCGTCTGGAGTCTGACCAAAAGCTATGGCTCCGCCTTCTGTCCAGTAGTTGAACATATTGCCGCTGATGTTGTTGTCCCGAATGAACTGACATGCATCGATTGGTTTTAAATGAGACGCTGTCATCCGCATAAAGACCGAGTCACGGACATCATCATCGGGCCATGGATCAAGGTATACCCTTTTGTACTTTGCCGCCCAGATGGAACCACAGGTAACAGTTGCAATTCCAGCGACGAGAATAACAGCCGTACGAAGATTTGGGCAGATCGGCGGAAGTGCTAATTTGTTTGTCCTGTTAAAACATTTTCTCGCACGGACCATCGAAACGGCCTGCTCGAAAAAGAGTGCGACTACCGGACACCCCGCAAATGCGGCAAGCGGTATAAATCGTCTCATCTTAATCGCCATACCAAATGTGAAAGCGACTATAGCAATCATCGCGATATCAATTTTGGGCCAGTTGTATTCGGCCGGTTGCTCATCGTTTTGATCCGCTTGGCACGCAATAAGCTTTTTCAGATTCGGGTACAGCAAATATGCAAGTATCGACAGTCCATTGAGCAAATAAAGATACTTGAAATAATTGGGATAATTAAACGGGTTGCCCGATCTTCCCTGGAACTCAAAAGAAGGAAACCATGCTCTTTGGAGCGATGGAAGGTTTACCAGGTTCCTGGCGAAAGTTACTTTTTCTCCGAGATCGGTGTCGATGACTGACTTAAAAGGATTGAACCAGATAAGCATAATGAGCAAAGTTGTTACCGCAGTTGCCGCAACAAAGGCGATATTGATACGTTTGTATTTCGGTCCCTTGCTGAACATACTCCCAAACAGGTGCAGCAGTACAAAAGTCGGGATGAGCAGGAACGGATAAATGTATCGTCCCGAATAATAAATGTAACGACCTAAATGGAGTGTTTTTTCGTTGGTGGAGAGCATGGCGACTAACGCCAATACGCCTGCCAGATATATCAGGTGAATGTTTAGAAAAATGCTGAGCATGATGACGCCGATAAAGGTCATCGCGATAATAATATTGAGGGCACTGAGGTCTATGGCCGAACAAATTATATAGACGGCGGTGCATGTTAGTATTGCCGCAAAGGAGCCGTAAAGCGGGCTGAGTGCTGAAAACCTATTCTGGCTTACCTTTATGATACGCATTGGTGAGCCAGGAGTGACTGGTTTGAAAAATCTCGCTGCGAGCCATAAGAAGACCGCGAGGACCGTAATAACAAACATAACAAGAAACGGGAAGCTTACACCGACCGGGTTGGCCCATTCAAATGCACTGTGCCACTCGTTTACCTTACGCCAAGATTCAGCGTGTTTGCTGACGGATATCTCAAATGTATGAGTGAGGTTTGTCAAGTGGAACGGGTTGAAGATCACCATTGCGAAAAATGCGACAGTGCCAGCTCCGATAGTATGATATATACCTTTAAGCCCGATCGATGTGAATTTATCTTTTGAAAGACATGTCAACAGATTCAGGCCCGTAAACAGTGTCAGATAAAAGAATACATAGATGTATCCGCCGTGGAGATTTGCCCAGACCACTGTGATCGGCACGGTTAGCCAGATGAATTTTATGTTCCTGTACGTCGCCAGCGACAGAACCATCAGTGTCATCGCGACCAGCATGTTCGCGTGAACGGCAGGGCGTATGTCTATGAAAGATCGTGCGATAACCATCGCCATCGCCACCGAAAAAGCCGCACCGGGAGAACTAACACCAATCAGACGGGCGAAGTAATACACACAAAAAGCGGTAATAATATTAACCACAAACTTCCAGTAGACCATGGTGTTGTAGTTATATTCACCATCGCTGCCGAACGTGGTGGACAGCCAGTAGAAAAGACTGTGTGTTCCCCAGTTCTGGTTGATCCAGCCTGTGGGATGAATTTTCTTGATAATGCCACGTGACCATGCGGGGTACTTTTGCATGGTCTCCTCTGATGGTCCGGGCGGATGACTGTTTGCGCTGAAGGGTTCGACGGTGTCAACACCGTGATTAACAAAGTGCTTGCCGCACCCAAGCGCGACCCACGTGTCGCCAGCTGCGACCATGTGGGTACACGCATACAACGTACATACAAGCATTCCGGCCCAGAAAATTAATTTGGGCCATCCAGCGAATGAATCTTGCTTTTTCAGCTCAACCATTTTTCCAATCTATCCAGTCCTTTTTCGATCTGTTCCATTGAGGTTGCGAAACTGAGACGAACATTGTCAGGAGCTCCGAATGGTGAGCCTGGTACAACAGCCACGCTGGCTTGCTCAAGGAGTGCCTTGGCAAAACTCATGCTGTCGGTTATTTCAGCGCCGCCAATTGTTTTGTTATAGTGAGCCGAAACATCCGGGAAGCAGTAGAAGGCACCTGTGGGCTGGTGACACGAAACTCCACTGATGCTGTTGAGTCGTTTGGCCATGTACTTGCCGCGTTTCTCAAACTCGACGCGCATTGTTTCGACAGCACCGGTCTTGTCCGTCAGTGCCGCGATAGCCGCAGACTGAGCGAAAGTAACCGGATTTTGAGTCATGTGTGACTGCAATCTGCCCATTGCCTTGATAGGAGCAAGTGGGCCTGCTGTGTAGCCGAGTCTCCAGCCGGTCATTGCGAAGGCCTTGCTCAGGCCGTTTATGGTAAGTGTGCGGTTATATGCGTCTTCGCTGAGCGCTGCGAAGCTGATGAACTTAGTGCCCGTGTAGACGAGTCTTTCGTATATCTCGTCTGACAGTACCATGATATTTGTTCCTTCCAGTACCTTTGCAATTGCCTTGAGTTCATCGGGGGTGTATGTGAAACCGCCAGGATTGCTTGGCGAGTTCAGCAGCAGCATCGCAGTTTTGTCCGTGATCGCGGCAGTGAGTTCCTCGACAGTAATCTTGTAGCTATTTTCTTTTTTGGTTTCGACGATAACGGCGGTTGCTCCAGCCAGTTTGATAGTCTCTGGATATGTTACCCAGTAGGGGGTGGGCAGGATGACTTCATCGCCTGGGTCAAGTACGGCCTGCATGGATTCGTAGACGGAATGCTTGGCACCGATGTTTACGACGATCTGGTCCGGTGTATAGTCGAGACCATTTTCGGTCTTCAGTTTGTCGGCGATGGCTTTTCGAAGTTCAATGGTACCCGGGGTTGCGGTGTAACCAGTTTGACCTGCCTTCATCGCTTTTATTGCGGCGTCCTTTACGAAATCCGGTGTATCAAAATCCGGTTCGCCAGCAGCGAAACTTACAACGTCAATTCCCTCGGCCTTCATCTGCTTGGCACGGGTAGTTACCGCTATGGTTGCTGATGGGGGTACTGCCTGGGCTCTTTGACTGATCTTCATTTTTTTTCCTTCCTGAAAAATAGAGTATGGATCTTTATTTTGCCGGAGTTTTTCGTTGTCGGCCACTGCGTACTCATATCGCATGGCGCATTTTAACCGGCTTTTAGTTTCAAAACGCTGTATTATGGCGATAAAGATGCCTGCGGTCAAGTGAAATGGCGCAATAGTGTCTGGAAATCAGGTGATTTCTGAACAAAACTCCGCTTGGTGATGTGAATATCGGGTTACTTCCGCTTTCGAGTGTCCGCTCTGCCAGCGGGTTTGGCAGTTATCTTTGCTATAACGATCATAACAATGATACCGGCAGTGGTCATATAGATGCCGATATTCTGCGAGATCGTACCTCCTTTATAGATGATCCACCAGGCGCTTTCAAACGGGTTGTCATCCCTGGTCAGTTCAAGCAGGAACCGGGTTGTGCCATAGAGGATCAGTGCCATGGCAAAAGTTGATCCGGGTTTATTGGCTGAGAATTTTCGCCAGAACATGTATAGAATTCCGCAAAGGATCAGTGCGTTTGCGGAAGAATACAACTGCGATGGGTGGACCGGCATACATCTGTGATCGCTTTTGACGAGGTGTTTCTGTTCATCCGTCAGAAGGTCGTATGGCTTGAGATTTGCGTAATATTTCATTTCGGGTTCGGCCTGTACCCATTCTTTGCCATCCGCGGCGAGGTAGCCGTAAAACTCGTCCGGCAGTTCCAGAAGCGGTTTATCCCTGTTGCGGTCTTTATCCGGAAAAACCTGACTTATGTATGCAGGCGATGCATAAGGGAATGATATCCCGCAAGGCTTATCGGTTGGTGCACCGTAACAGCATCCGTTGAGTAAGCAGCCTATCCGTCCGAAAGCAAGACCGAGCATCAGCCCGGCGGCGAGGATGTCGACATGGGTCATAATGGCTAGTTTGCCGAGCTTGAGGTATAGAAAGACTACGGTAGTTGCCAGGATTACACCGCCAACAAACTCAAGCCCTCCGTTCCAGACCGCAAAGACAGAAAGCAGGTTGCCCCGATAACTATCGAACTGGTGTATCACATGGAAAATCCTTGCGCCTATTACACCAGCGACAAGTGCGTACAGAGCCAGATTTGTTACGTGCTCCGGGTTTTGGCGCATCGATCGTGCCATGTGTCTCATCAGCACAAGTGAGAGCAGAAAGCCGATGACCATCATCGTACCGTAGCTTTTGACGGTAACGTGGACAAATGGCAGTTCGAATAGTTCTGGAAACATCGGCGTTGCTTATAATATTCTGACAGGTTTGTTATTTTCGTCGGGACAAACGACCTTTGGCTTGATCGTTTCCATTTCTTCGGGAGTGTAATATGCGAAATTCATCATTATTACGATGTCTCCCGGGTTGAATTTTCTCGCAGCGGCTCCGAGAATGGTAACTTCTCCGCTGCCAGCTGGCGCCGGCACAACGTATGTCTCCAGTCTTTCACCATTTGTGACGTTGGCAAGTAAGACAACTTCATACGGCTTGATCCCGGCGGCATCGAGCAGGTCGGTGTCTATGCCGATGCTGCCTGGGTAGTCGATTTTAGCCCCGGTTACAGTTGCGCGATGAATCTTGCCTTTTAAAGCTCTAATAAGCATTATATAACTTCCTTTATATCTGTTTTAGTTTTAACTTACACTCATAGCCTAACATCAACTATATGCCTGCGTCAACTATTATATTGTCGATAAGCCTTGTCTTACCAAGGTTGGCAGCAATGGCGACCAAGGCTTTGGACTCTATAACTTCAATGTTTTTAAGTGTTTGGCAGTCAACAAAGCTGATGTATTGGGGTGTGATATTTTTCGATCTTCCCAGCACATCCAGCATGATGGTTCTGATCGTATTTGTGTTTCGCTGGCCATTTGATACCATTTTTTCACATTCGATGAGTGCTTTGTAAAGCAAACAGGCGTCTGTACGCTGATCGTTAGTCAGATATTTATTTCTGCTGCTCATCGCCAGGCCGTCAGGCTCACGAATTATTGGACATACAACTATTTCAAGCGGCATATTCATGTCAGCGACCATTCGCTGTATGACGATCGCCTGCTGAGCGTCCTTTTGCCCGAAGTATGCCAGGTCCGGTTGAACTATGTTGAAGAGCTTTGTGCAGACCGTGGTGACGCCTCTGAAATGTTGCGGTCTTGATTTGCCGCACAAATTTTCCGTTATTTTTTCGACCGTTACCCATGTCAGATTTTGGATCGGGTACATTTCTTTGTCAGTCGGGGCAAAAATGATGTCAGCACCAGTTTTTTTGCACATTGCCTGATCGGTCTCGAAGTCGCGCGGGTATTTGTCAAGATCCTCGGTCGGACCAAATTGAGTTGGATTGACGAATATGCTGACAACGATAAAATCGCATTTGGTTTTGGCGGCTTCGATGAGCGAGAGATGACCGGCGTGAAGAGCACCCATTGTCGGAACAAGTCCGATGGTTTTGCCGTCGCTTTTCGCTTTGGCAACCGCTTTGCGTATGTCGCTGATCGTAGTTACTGTTTCCATAGATAACTCTTAATTTCTTTGGCAAATGAATTTACTTTTGCCTGATCCATGCAGTCAAACTCATCTATTGATACTCTGAAAAGCGGGCATTGGTTCCAGTTTTCAAAGAGCCTGTCGTAATCTGCGGCCAGACTTTCAATCGTTTCAAGCGTTATCCCTTTTTCGTAGGGCCTGTTTCGTTTTGATATTCTTTTAAGGACAAGGTTAGGATTGCCGTGCAGGTGAACAACGACAACGGGTCCTGCGATGTCTTTTTTTATTTCGCTGTGCTGCTGTTGGTACCGGTCGAACTGCTCGGCGTTCAGGGTACGCTGAGCGAACAATTTATCCTTAGCGAACACATAATCGCTTACGGCAAGCTGACCGGCTGAGAGCTTATCAAGGGACAATTGTTCTACTCTGCTGTTCAAAAAGAATAACTGGCTGTCAATTGCCAAATCAGTATTGCCTGCATAAACTTTCGGCAGGTATGGATTTGTATCATACGCTTCGCAAATTAAATCGCATCGGAACAGCTCTGCGAGTTTATTTCCAAGCGTAGTTTTGCCTGCGCCTATTACGCCTGCGATACAAACAAGCTGAGGTATGTTTTGGTCGAGAATGAAATCCTGTCCGTTTAAGCGGTCGGCCAGTTCTTTGCAGGTTTTGCCGAGCAGCGGATGTACTGTATTGCCGTCAAGCTCACATAAGCCGCGAAGAACGAAGTTTCGCAGGTGCATCTGTTTGTGCGGAACGGTGAGCCGGGGCGAATCAATAATTCTGTCGCCATACAGCAGCAGATCGAGATCTATCGTTCTGGCGGACCATTTTTCACTTCGTACCCGGCCAAGGGCATCTTCTATCGCCGCCATTTGCTTGTACAGTTCGGACGGTTCGAGTGTCGTGCGTACCCTGACGACCGCGTTGAAGTAGTTTGCCTGGCCTGTCGTGCCAAGCGGTGTGGTTTCGTATACACTGCTCATGCCGGTTACGAAAGTGTCGTCGATGTCGCCAAGCATGCGGACGGCTTTGTCGATATTGTCCTTGCAATTACCGAGATTGCTTCCTATGCCGATGAAGGCCCAGTAAGTATCGGAATTATTCGCGATGTTATTAGATATGTCAGCCAAGATCATTCCCGCTTTATATTTTTGCGATACGTTCCATTGCCTGTGCGACTTTAGCCGGATCGTTGAAGGCACTTAGCCGGAAGTATCCTTCGCCTGCGGCACCGAAGCCTGCGCCGGGGGTTCCGACAACGTTAGCCTTATTCAGCAAGACGTCGAAGAACTCCCACGAACCGATACCGTCAGGTGTGTGCAGCCATACATAAGGCGCGTTGATGCCGCCGTAAACTTTGTAACCGAATCCGGTTAGTGACTTTCGTATTGTTGCCGCATTGGACATGTACAGGTCGATTATGCTTCGTATCTGCTGTTTGCCTGCATCGCTGTAAACCGCTGCGGCTCCGACCTGGGTGATGTATGAAACTCCGTTGAACTTGGTGCAGTGTCTGCGGTTCCATATTGGATTGACGTCAACAGGTGTGCCGTCAGTTTTGTATGCTCTCAGTGCCTTTGGAACAATAGTGAACGCGCATCGAACACCGGTAAAGCCAGCAGTCTTGCTGAAGCTTCTGAATTCGATGGCGACTTCCTTTGCTCCTTCGATCTCATAGATCGAGTGCGGTATGCTGTCGTCCGAGATGAACGCTTCATAAGCAGCGTCATAGAGGATGATCGCTTTGTTCGTTCGTGCGTAATCTACCCATTTCTTGAGCTGTTCTTTTGTGGCGACCGCACCTGTCGGATTGTTCGGGTAGCACAGATATATCATGTCTACCGGCTCAGTGGGCAGTTCCGGGACGAAGTTGTTTTGGGCGGTACAGGGCATATAGACGATGTTACCGTACCTGCCGCCATCGATTGCGTCTCCTGTTCTGCCTGCCATTACGTTGGTGTCTACGTAGACCGGGTAGACGGGATCGGTGACAGCGATGGTGTTGTCGATGCCGAATATTTCCTGTATGTTGCCTGTGTCGCACTTTGAGCCGTCACTGATGAAAAGTTCATCATGGTCAAGCTGTACACCTCTCGGCCGGTAATCATTTTCTATGATCGTATCGATCAGGAAATCATAACCTCTGCCGCTATCTTCATAACCGTGGAAAGTTTCGCGAACAGACATCTCATCAACTGCTTTGTGCATAGCTGTGACGATTGCATCGGGCAATGGCTCAGTGACATCTCCAATTCCAAGTTTAATAATATCCGATTCTGGATTTGCCTGTGAAAAAGCTCTAACACGTCTTCCGATTTCCGGGAAAAGATAGCCTGCCTGTAACTTTAAAAAATTCTCGTTTATATTGATCATCTATTGAAACCTTATATTCTAAAAGTTTTCTTTTACATATTTAACCGCATTGTCGAACAGCATCATACCATCGCCTGCTCCCTTACGTTCGAGTCTTGTCCAGTGCGGGTGCTGTGTCATTCGTACAAATCTTTCCGGGTGGGGCATCAGTCCAAGCACGCGCCCGGTAGAATCCGTAAGTCCCGCGATGTCGTCCATCGAACCGTTCGGGTTTGTCGGGTACTTGCCTGTATTGCCGTCAGCATCAACGTATCGAAATGCTACATGTCCCTGGTTACTAAGCCTTTTGAGTATTTCAGGCGTTTTGGTAACGACCTTGCCTTCGCCGTGAGCTATTGGCAGGTATATCCTGCTGGACGGATCGATGAAGACGCACTTATCGGTGCCGCACTGCAAATACGACCAGCGGTCCATGAACTTTCCGCTGTCATTATCAATAATGCTGACTGGCTGATCCTGAAGGCCTGGGTTACAAGCCGATCCGGTTCCGACGCTAAGGCCGGGCAGTATCCCGGTCTTAACCAGCACCTGAAAACCGTTGCATATTCCAAGGACGAGCTTGCCATCGTTGACGAATTTTTTTATCGCATCGGCCAGATGATGTACTATCTGGTTAGCCAGTATTTTGCCAGCTGCGACATCATCGCCATAACTAAAACCGCCTGGAAAGACCATTATCTGGTATTGATCCAGCATTTTCGGGTTTTCGATCATTCTGTTGATATGTACACGTTGGGCCTGGGCGCCCGCTAATTCGAGAGCATGGACCGTTTCAAGGTCACAATTGATTCCAGCTGCCCGCAACACTATTGCTTTTACCTGTTCCATCATTTTCTTTCTAAAACATAGTTGAAAACACGTTTTGTACCAGTGCTGTGTAAATCTTCAATTTCCAGGTTCCTGCTTGTATCCAACGGGCATCTGCTGCGTCAGAAATCCTCGACCTGCATCTGCAGGGCTTCGTTTTCTTCCTTGCATCTACCCATTGGGTACTTCGCAATAACCCAAAACTTTAATCTTTACAAAGCACTACTGCCAGTTTAAAGGTTTTTGCCATGCCTCTTTAAGTTCGGCGATGTCGGCATCGATGACAGTGTTCCTGTCCGCGTCCTTTATGACAAGTCGTTTGCTTTCGGTTACTTCACCGACCTGACCGAACGGCAGGTTGAGCATGAGCTTTGCCAATGCGTCATAATTCTCAGGCTTTACCTCAATAATATAGCGTGTGTTCGATTCGCTGAAAAGTATGGTGTCGGCCCGCGTGCAGTCGTCGCTTACAGCAACGCCTCGAAGGTCCGCATCAATTCCAAGTTCTCCTGCAAAGGCCATCTCACCAAGAGCTACTGCAAGACCGCCTTCCGAACAGTCATGGCAGCTTTCTACAAGACCTGCGGCAATTGCTTCGTGAATCTGCTTTGCTGTCTGCGGCGCAACTGTAAGGTCTACGACAGGAACATTTGCTCCAAGTTGGCCGTTGACCTTATAGTAGTGCGACCCGCCAAGCTCGTTTTTGGTCAGGCCGACTACGAATAGCAGGTTGCCCGGTTTTTTCGCGTCCATCGTTACGCACAGGTTAATGTCATCTACCAGGCTGATCGCGCTTATGAGCAACGTTGCCGGTATTGCGATCTCTGTGCCGTCGTCGCAAAGGAACTCGTTGTTGAGCGAGTCTTTGCCCGAAATAAACGGGGCGCTAAATGCCATTGCGCCATCGTAACAGGCCTGGGAAGCTCTTACCAGTGTGCCAAGTGTTTCTGGTTTTGTGCAGTCACCCCAGCAGTAGTTATCCAGCAGGGCGATGCGATCGGGTCTGCCGCCTACGCAGATCAGATTGCGTATCGCTTCGTCAATTCCCGCCATCGCCATCCAGTACGGATCAATATCACCGTACATGGGGTTCATTCCGCAGCTCATGGCGACACCCTTGTCCTTGTCGTACTTTGGCCTGATGACAGCGGCATCGCCGGGGCCGTCATTGGATACACCTGCCAGAGGCTTGATAACGCTTGATCCCTGTACCTCGTGGTCGTACTGGCGGATAACCCATTCTTTTGACGCAACGTTGTAAGATGAGAATATCGCTTTTAGATCGTCATTATAATTGTCTTTTTTCTCGATCGTCGGTTCAGCAAGTTTTTTGCTTTTCCAGACAGCCTTACGAGAATATTTGCAAATGCCTTCATGCAGAAATTGCATATCGAGCTGCCCAACCTGCTGGCCGTTATACTTGAGCGTAAGTTTTTTGTCGCCAGTGAAGTGGCCTATCACGGTTGCTTCAACGTCCTCAGCAGCGAAAATTTTGCTTATCGCTTCAACGTTTTCCGGCTTAACTGAAATGACCATACGTTCCTGAGCTTCGCTGATCCATATTTCTGTGTAGCTTAGACCGGCGTACTTGAGGGGGATCATGTCCATCTCGACCTCGGCGCCGAGTTTTTCTCCCATTTCGCCGACAGCGCTGCTTAGCCCGCCTGCGCCGCAGTCAGTGATCGCGTCGTATAGATTGGCGACGTTTGCCTGGAGCAGTGTGTCGAGCGCCTTCTTTTCAACGATAGCATCGCCGATCTGCACAGCGTGCGAGAAGATATCCTCGTGTTCATGGGTCATCTGCCCGCTTGAGAATGTGGCTCCGTGGATTCCATCGCGTCCTGTTTTACCGCCGACAACCATTATCAGATCGCCGATGCTTGGGTCGCCGAAGCATTTGTCCTTATCCATGATCCCAAGGTTTCCGCAGAAGACGAGCGGGTTGGCAATGTATCTGTCATCAAAATAGATGGCTCCGTTAACCGTTGGGATTCCCATTCTATTTCCATAGTCACGAACGCCTGCGACGACGCCTTTCATGACACGCCTTGGGTGGAGTACTCCCTTTGGTATCTCGTTGAGTTGTTTATCCGGCGGGGCAAAACAGAAAACGTCTGTATTGGCGATCGGTTTTGCGCCAAGACCAGTTCCCATCGGGTCGCGGATAACTCCGCCTATACCTGTTGCCGCTCCGCCATAAGGGTCGAGTGCGGAAGGATGGTTGTGTGTTTCAACCTTAAAACAGATAGCTGAGTCCTCATCGAAATCGATGACGCCCGCGTTATCTGCAAATACTGATATGCACCAGTCCTTGTTGAGGTCCTGGGTGGCTTTAAAGACGGTCTCTTTTAGAAGGTTGTCAAACTGGATATGTTCGCCGTTGCAGTCCATATCGACACTGCTCTTTAGCGTCTTATGTACGCAGTGTTCGCTCCATGTCTGTGCGATCATTTCAAGCTCGATGTCGCTTGGCTCTCTGGCGATCTGCTTGTAGTGCTGCTGGATCGTCTGCATTTCGATCAGGTTCAGGAACATGTCCTTTTCTTTGCTTATTGCCATAAGCCCGTCTTCGTCAAGATCCCTGATCGGCACTTCGGTTATTTTAAGTTCATACGGTTTTGTATGTGGACTTGGCGGTTCTGAATCGCTGCCGTAGATCACATCCTCGATGCAGTCATTGGCCAGCACACGTCTTGTGATGACATCACGGTCAGTTTCATTTATGTTGCCGAACAGTACATACTTGCGGGCGGTACGGACCATTTCAACTTCTTTGCCCATGTCCCTGATCGCCATAACGACCGATCTTGCGACAGGGTCGGTTACACCGCTTTTGAGGTGAACCTCAACGACCGTAAGCTCTGACGGGCCTGCCGGGATATCAACTCTGCCGATCCGGTACTCCTGGTACACCATGTCTGTCAGCAGTTCCTGTGCGAGACGTTCAGCAAATTCCTGATCTATGTCCGCATCTATCAAAAACACCTTCGTCGAGTGTACATTTTCGACACTGGTGATGCCGAGTTCACGAATATCTTCAAGCACTCCGTTGCCGTGCACATCCGGGAAATCAGCCCGGTTGGATATTTCAAAACGCCACTGCTTCACATTAGTTCCTTCTGTTTAATCTTATAGTTAATCAAGTCTTCACGTTTTGTTCTGGCCTGCTCAAGCAGTTTTCCGATCTGTTTCTGATTTCCGCTGTTAATCGCTTTTTGCAGCTTTTGCAGTTCCTTTATTACTCTGTCAATTCCTTTTGAGGTATTTGCCGCGTTGGCCATAAGAATGTCGGACCATACGTTAGCCGGTCCCGAGGCTACCCGCGAGGTATCGACGAATCCTTTGCCAGCAAACTTTATCTGTTCGGGATCGCTGGCGTTTACGAGCGCAGTTGCTGTTACGTGGGGCAGATGACTGACCTGGCCAAATATACGGTCATGCTTTGCCGGACTCATTACCGATATCGAGCACCCAAGCGTAGACCAGAAATTCTGAAGTACAGCGATTGACTCAGGGTCCGTGTTTGCCTTTTTTGTCACAATACATTTTGCACCGAAGAACAGGTCATCGCGTGCGTATTCTACTCCGTTCTTTTCGGAACCCGCTATCGGGTGGGAGCCTACATAATGCACGTTCTTTGGCAGGTACTTCGCGGCCCACTGATGAGGCAGTGTTTTCGTCGAGCCTACATCGGTAACGATGCATCCTTGCTTGAAACTGGCTGCGAGTTCTTTGAAGATAGCAGAAAACGTGCTGATCGGCGTAGCAAGGATCACAATGTCCGCATCGGCAACAGACAGGGCCATATCGTCGATGATCTCGGTAGCTACCCCGAACTGCCTTGCTTTTCGCCGGGTACTTTCACGGTGGCTGTAACCAACGGCCTTGATAGAAGGCATCGAGCGTAAAATAGTAAGCGTCACGGAAGCTCCCAAAAGTCCCATGCCAATGACGCTTATTTGTTGTAAATTCTTCAATTTAAAGGCCTTATGATTATTATGCGGTAGTTATTGTAAGTCTGGAATGTATCGTCATACATGCTGGATGTCAATTTTTTTCTTTCATTTATGCTGTTAAAATGGTATCATAACGACCAAAATACTATGTGCCGATGGATTTGGCAAGATAAGGATGACAATTCGCTTACCATGGCGGATTTTTTTCGTACTCATTTTGAGGTTACCAGATAAGCGTTATGGTCGAAAATAAGATTACTCCGGATATACGTCAATACTTACCTTTTGAGGATAAGCTTGCAGTGCTGGACAGGCAGTTGGAACAGCTAAAGCTTGAGGCCCAAAAGGGTGTAAGAGGTATCTCTGCGCAGATGAGAGAGCTTCAAATCACTCTTACAAGCGAGCTTATGAAAATATATGATAACCTTGATCCCTGGCAAACTGTTCAGGTATCGAGGCATCCGCAAAGACCTTTGCTGTGGGACTATCTCAATAGTCTGGTAAAGGACATGCGACAGCTTCATGGCGACCGCCTTTTCGGTGACGACTGCGCGATAGTGACCGCTTTGGGACAGATCGGTCGGGAAAAGGTCATGATCGTTGGCCAGAATAAGGGACGTGAAACAAAAGAAAAGATCGACTGTAATTTTGGCTGTCCAAACCCCGAAGGCTACCGCAAGGCACTTGCCAAGATGAAGCTTGCAGAAAAGTATAATCTGCCTATCGTAACATTTATTGACACTCCCGGTGCTTATCCCGGTATTGGCGCCGAAGAACGCGGCCAGGCCGAAGCAATCGCACGGAACCTGATGGAAATGTCACGGCTGAAAGTACCTATCATCTGCATTGTGATAGGCGAGGGCGGATCAGGCGGCGCCCTGGGGATCGGCGTTGGTGATCGGCTGGCAATCCTGCAGCATGCGTACTTTTCAGTTATCTCGCCGGAAGGGTGTGCCGGGATACTCTGGCACGATGGCTCAAAAGCGAATCTCGCTGCTGAAGCACTGAAACTGACAAGCTCAGAACTGCTCAAACTCGGGCTGGTTGACTCGGTCATACAGGAACCTTTGGGCGGGGCACACCGCAATCAGCATGACGTTATTCACAATGTCGAGCAGTACATTGTCAGTACCTTAAGGCAGCTTAAGCGTGTCAAAATCGATGATCTCGTTGAAAAACGCTATATCAAGCTGCGTAACATCGGCTGCAGTTATCAGGCGGCTGTGGACGTTAGAAAACCGAAAACAACTGTCATTCCTGACAAGGTTTCGGCAAAGGCACAGCTGAAAAAGGTGAAAGCGACCGAAGAGCAGCCTGTTTAACACTCATTGTAATGTACTTTTGTATTTTCTATGTTGTTTTTGCGCGCAAAAAGAGCTTTGAGTGTTGTTTGAAATTCTGCGTACAAAGCTAGAGCAATTAAATTTTTAGTGTCTGGCTTATGCCTGCTGCGGCTTTTACCAGCGTCGTTAGAAATACTCGGCAATGAATAGCATTGCCTGCGTTTTCTGCCTTGCTGTTAAAAGTCCTCACAACGGCCTAAACCTATACATAAAAAGTTTAAGTGCTCTAAAGCCGACCTATTCGGTTATCTCAGATGGGTCCTTACCCTGTTCTATGGCAGTGATCTTATTTACACGGCGTTGATGCCTGCCGCCTGCAAAATCAGTTGTCAGCCAAATATCCACAATCCTGCGAAGCATCGTACTTCCGAGCAGGTCTCCGGATAGACAAAGAACATTAGCGTCATTGTGCTGACGCGATATTCTTGCGTTTAGTTCGTCGTAGCAAAGAGCAGCACGGACACCGTCGATCTTGTTTGAGGCAATGCTCATTCCAATGCCGGTTCCGCATACAAGTATCGCGCGGTCAGCTCTTTTTTCGGAGACAGCTTTGGCTGCGAGATAGGCAACATCCGGATAGTCGGCAGGTTTATCGCTATTGCTACTGAAATCGAGGCATTCATGGTTGAGTTCAGCGATCAAGGCCTTAACCTGCTCTATCGCGTTAACACCGCGGTGGTCACATGCAACTGCAATTATCATTTTAAAACCTCGTCTAATCTTCTTTTTAGTGCCGTTTCAATACGCGCTGCGCACTGCTCATAAATCTGTTCATTTCCGCCGAATGGGTCACCGATTCCGCCTTGACTTTCCAGCAGCAAACACTTGTCGCTAATTTCGGGACAACGTTCGATCATAGCCGCAAGATGATTTTCGGTCATAGCGAATATGAAATCACACATTTTAGCATCTTCACAGTCAAAAATGCTGCTCTGATGGCCGGTTGCGTCAATATTCCTTGTCCTGCATACATTGATAACCTCATCACTGGCGGACATACCAGAACAGGACGCAACCCCCGCCGAAAAAATCTTATAACCTTTTTTATCAAGTTCGTCAATACCGCAATTAAGTTTTTCAGCCAGATATTGCTTACAAAAAAGCTCTGCCATGGGGCTTCTACAGGTGTTGCCCGTACAAACGAACATTATTGCGACCGTGGATATCTCTATTAAGGCATTTTCGCTGAATACCCCTTCCCGAAGTACCTCAATGTCTGCCTGAGCCAGCCGTACTACCGTGCTGCTTTGGGAGTACTTACATAACTGATTCAGGTTCCGGGCACGGTCAATATTTTCACACGGGGCAAGTATCATATCTATCAGGCCGTCAAATTCAGCCAATACTTCATCAGCAGTCACAGCGGGGGGATTGCCTGATCGATTTGCGCTTGGAGCAACCACAGGCAACGAGACACCGCTAAGCAGATCTGCCGCGATCGAATTGTCCGGACAGCGAACGCCAAGGGTGGATTCATTGTACAAAAGCGAGAACGCTTCATCGCTAAGGGTATCTTTTTGTCGTGTCAAATCGTCCCTATCAAGCGGGAATACGACAGTAACCGGTCCTGGCCAGGTTTTTTCGATAAGTTTTCTGCCGCGGATATTAACATTCTTAACGAATTGATCGAGCTGTTGTTTTGTGCCGATATGCAAAGTGTACCTTTTGTCAGCGGCACGTCCCTTAACCTGGTCAAGCCTTCCAATGCTTGCTTTTGCAGCCGCGCAAGCGATGCCGTATACCGTTTCAGTGGGGAAAGCGACAAGCCCGCCATTTTCGATTATTTCCACCGCGTCTCGAATCTTACCGGCATCATTGTTGTCACCGTTTATTCTGACAAATTCTGTATTCATGGGAAGAATATTACACAATTATTGCAGAACATTCCAGTATAATTGTTTTTTGCGATGACTTCACCTGCTGGGTGCGGTGTTTTTGTTTCGTGTTCTGGTGAAGGTTACTCTTTGAACTCCTCCATCCATTCAGGCCATGTACCTCGATAGCCATCATCATCAAATTCTCTGTGCCATTTCAATTTCCACAGGCCTTTAAGCGAAACCTTGCGAACACTGAAATCAACGAAGACGGCATTTGTATATCCATTGTGTCGATTGACAGTGTATCGCTGCATGTGACCGGAACCCCCAAATCCGACTTCATTTGGCGAAGGTGTATCAGTATCATTTGGCCATCCACCGAGCCAAAAAGAATCCAGAAAAAGCGGCGCATTACTCGAGCCTTTCTGAGTAGGTGTAGCCCAGAGTTGACTTGGTGTCCCCCAGGAGCAGCCCTGAGACGGATCGCCTACCCAGTCGTTAATTCCATAGGACCCGGCCATACCTGCGTAACCTGTTCTGGTGTCATCTTCAGGGAACGGTCCCCAAGCCTCATTCGGATTAATGGGGTTCATACCACCGACAAGATAATTAGGGACTTTCGTGGCCGCTGGACAAAAGCAAATCTTTGGGTCCTGATAGTAGGGCCTTGTGACGCCAATCCATTCATGACCGACGGTGGTACTTCTCCATGTCCGGTAAAATTTATCATTGTTGTCCTGGGTGTACAGCAAAAAAACCAGACCCCATTGTTTCAAATTTGACCGGCAGACTACTTCCCTTGCCTTTTCTTTTACCTTGCCCAGAGCGGGCATAAGGATAGCGAGTAACAGGGCAATGATTGAAATTACAACAAGAAGTTCGATCAGGGTAAAGGCTTTTCTTTGTCGGACCATGACATTATCTCCTTGCTAAGTTTGAAAAATCAGCCCACTGTACAGGAGATATGATTATAGCAGAAAATTTTTGAAAAAAAATCAATAATACGCTTTATTTACAGCTAATTATCTCGACTTGTCATGTCCACTTGGTTGGTGGTGTCATATTGTATGCTTTTTGCTTGCAAGAAGATAAAAAATCGGGGTGACAGGATTCGAACCTACGACCTCCTGGTCCCAAACCAGGCGCTCTAGCCAAGCTGAGCTACACCCCGTAGTCATGAAATTGGCATAAGACCGAGGATTCTACACTGTTTCAAATCGTAATGCAAGAAAATGGTTAGATTTTCTTTTGAATAATTGTTTTAATTCCAATTCATTTAGAAAATTCACCCAAATTATGCTAAGAAACAGGGATTAGGGTGTTTTTTGCAATAAAAACGCTGTTGAGATCGTTTGCTAACGCGATTTTATGCTGGCGCAGCATTTTATGGATAGAGGCTCAGGCAAAGAAATAATTATTAAAGAACACCCTGCAATGATTTGATCAGACCGTCAATCTGCTCTGTTGTGTGGTTGCTCTGCAATGAGATTCTCAGCCTTGCGGTCCCTTCCGGCACGGTGGGGGGGCGTATTGCTGAGACGAAGTATCCTCGCTCGAACAGTTCCTTCGATACACGCAATGCATCCCGGGTCTGGCCGATAATTACCGGTACGATGTGCGTTGAACCCGGACCGGTATCAAGTCCCATTTGTTGTAACTTCTGCCGCAGATAGATTGTGTTTGCATGGAGTCTTTTACGCCTTTCAGGTTGGTCGCGTATTATCTCAAGTCCGGCAAGCACTGCTGCGCAATTAACCGCTGACGAAGCTGTCGTGTATATAAAGGCCCTTGCCCGGTTGACCAGATAGTCTATTACGTTTTGTTTGCTTGCCACGATCCCGCCGTTAGCGGCGACTGCTTTACCCAACGGCACAACGATAATATCAACAGCGTCAAGTACGCCAGCTTGTTCGGCGAGTCCTTTGCCGTTTTGGCCGAGGCATCCAAACCCGTGCGCCTCATCGACGATCAATATCGCGTCGTACTTCTCTTTCAGCCTTACCAGTTCCCGAATGTCAGCGGAGTCGCCGTCCATCGAAAAAACGCTTTCGGTTACAATCCACTTGCGTTCATAACGAGTATCGGCGAGGTATTTTTCAAGCCGATCGAGCCTGTCCCTTCGATACGTATGAAATTCAGCCTGACCCTGGCGAACCGCATCGATAATCGATGCGTGATCGAGCTTATCGATAAGCACAATATCTCCCTTTTGGGGCAGGGTCCGCAGAAGGGCCTCGTTCGCTGTCCACCCGGACGGCAGCAATATCGCTGCTTCTTTGTTCAGGAAATTCGCAAATGTTTTCTCAAGCTCGACATGCAGCGTACTGGTTCCGCTTATAAGCCTTGATGCCGCTGACCCGTAGCCATACTGGTTGACGGTTTTAATGACGGCATCTTTAACCAACCGATCTTCGGCGATATTGAGGTAGTTATTGCTGCAAAACAGGGCTTTTTCACTGCCGCCAGTCTTAATGACGGTTCCCTGCGCACTATCGACCCGCACCAGCTGCCGCCGCAAAGAAGCTCTGTCGATATCCTCAATTAATCTGTCAATAAAGGCAAATTTATTCATATCACAATTTATGGTTGAACATATGGCCGATTTAGGCGATATTATAAACTAATAAGACCGTTCGATATAGCAGTTTCAGGAATTTTTATGGGTATTTACGACAGAGACTACACAAGAACTACATCCGGCAGTGCTGGATATGGCCACAGTTCATGCTGTTCAAGGCCGCCAATTACCCCGGTTGTCAAGTGGCTTCTTATCATAAACGCGGTGGTTTTTGTTGTTGATACAATTTTCAGCCCTCAGCTCCCTCAACTTGGATTTTTCACGAAGTATTTTGCTGTAATACCCCATTATTGGTGGCAGGTCTGGCGTCTTATAAGCTATCAGTTCCTTCACGGGGATGTTTTTCATATTCTTTTTAATATGCTGATGCTCTTTTTTTTCGGTCCGATGTTTGAAATATTGTGGGGAAGAAAGAAATTCCTTCGATTTTACCTGATCTGCGGAGCTGTAGGCGGTGTTATTTATCCCATTCTTTCAGGAATGGGACTGATCAGTGGTGGACTTCCAATGATAGGTGCCTCAGGTTCCTTATACGGCCTGCTTGCGGCAACGGCAATCCTCTATCCAAACGCGATCGTACGTGTTTATGGGATCATACCCGTCAAGATGTCGGTTCTTGCCGTAATTCTTGTTGCCATGAGCGTACTGTTTATTTGGAATGGTGATAACGCAGGAGGTGAAGCGGCGCATCTTTCCGGTATGGCAGCGGGGGCACTTATGGTTTTAGGTCAGCCCTGGCTGAGCAAGCGGAAAATTAAAAAACAAAAGGGTTCATGGCAGAACAAAATGGAATACGAACGCAACTTCCAGAAGGAGGTTGACCGTATTCTTGAAAAGGTTCACACCGAGGGGATGGCAAGTCTTAGCAGGAAAGAAAAGAAAATCCTAAAGATCGCCACAGAACGAGAGCAACACACTGTCTAATCGCAGTTGTCAGCCATTCAAAAAGTATGTAACATTTTAGCCAAATGTTACATAACCGGATACCGCCTGCGGCGGAAGCCATTATACACTGGATTCCAGCCTTCGCTGGAATGACAAGTCGTATCTGACACTTGGCTAAAGTATTACAAAAAGTTTTAATTCATCCTGATTTGATAATCGCAGAACATTATTATTGCCATGTGATCTTTTCCGCTGTGTTGAAAAGCTCTTTTAGACGCTCAGCGGTTTGTGTTTTTTTCTGCCCATTCAGCTTGCTAAGTTCGGCTTCCTGTTCGGCGACTTCTTTTTGAAGATGTTCGATTCGCTTTTTCAACTCTTCGTACTTAAGGCGTTTCTTTATTACGATCAGGTCAAATCGCCTCCCGACGATCTTTTTCAGCTGAGCGGTTATTTTTTCAAGCTGCTTGCCCTTGGCGTCTCGAACAGTCTTTAGAATTTTGTCGCGGCTCTGCTGTAACGCCATATCTTCCTTGAGTACCTCTGCAAGTTCAGGGTTTCTTTTTTCAAGGTCCATGATCTGCCCATACTTGCGTCTGCTGGACCAGAATCTGCGTATATAGTTATCAGGATCGTCTTTACGTGTTATCTCAAGCTGTTTGGCTTCTTTGGGATAATTTTCTTCGAGCCATTTGATATACGCGTCATGTTCTGCCTTCATCCGTTCATGCGACCATCCCCCTCTTCTGGGACCATCGCCAGCCGGACCTGAACCTTTTCTTGCCGGTCCGGAACCTTCTCTTCCTCCCGGACCCTGTTGTGTTCCCGGTCCCTTCGGACCTCCGCCAGATTTTTGTCGCATCAGATTGCGTACTTCTTCACGGAACTTTTCCGGGCTATCTTCTCTAAGTTTATTCAGTTTGTCGACAAGTGCCTTATCGCCCTTTGCGAGACCATCGATGAATTCTTTCATCTGTTCAGGAGTCATCTCCGGCGGTCGCGACTGCCTGGGCGAACCGTCCTGCCAGATGTCTTCCTTCATTTCTTCGGCATAGCAGATATTAACAGACATAGTGGCAACTATTGCAACAACTGCGATTGCCATTAACATACGATATTTATAAAAACCCGTCATAACTGTCATCCCTTCCAAAAGTCGCCGGCAATTTCCATCATTTCATATTCCAACTGCGCCATGTCGCTGCTCTCGTCCATGCCGGACTCATCCAGCCTGATATTGATAAAGCTTGCTTCAAGCTCATCGACCTCGGCGTACAGTTTATCTACCTTCTTGCTCTGGCCGCTGTCGTTATCTCCCCAGTCCATATTAATAGTCACTGAACCTATCGGGATCGGGTTGGGTTTTGTTCCTGTGTCATGCTGCATGAACTGCACGCCAAGCATAACAGCGATAAGGATCATCGCGGCGGCAGCGCTTCTTAAAAATACCATCCGGTTATGCCGTGCCGAACGTTTTATTTTCAGTTGTTGGCTAACCCTGAGCTTGATCGCTTCGAGCACTTCCTGCCTTGGGTCGGGTGTAACAAAACCGGCCAGTATCTCATCGCCATGCAGAATGTCCGACTTGGCCTTTTCGCGTCCATGCTCATCGAAGAAGCGATCCAGCAGTTCTTCCAGTTTTTTTTCTTTCTCATTCATTTTTCTGTTCCATTAGTTCCCTTAACCTTTTCAATCCCCTGTGAACCTTCGCAAGAGTTGTTCCGATCGGCTCACACCTAAGCTCAGCGATCTCCTTAAAGCTGAGCTGTGAAAAATATCTTAACATAAGCAACTCAGAAGTATCGTCATCCAGTTTCGACAGATACAACTGTAATTCATCCTTCATATCGGTCATATTGACCGGCTCGATTACCTGATCGGAAGCGTTTTCAGCCCTTGTGGCTATCATTTTACGCTGTCGATACAGCCCCCGAAGATAATCATGAAAAATATTACTTGCTACAGTAAAAAGCCATTTTTTAAAAGAACCATCCTTGTATGAGTTAATTTTCTCGACAATCTTGACAAACAACTCACTCAGAAGGTCGTTGCTTATCTCTGCATTACCGGTAACGCGGTAAAAATATCCATAACATTGACTGCCGAACATATCAACCAGCCTTGAGAAGGCATCGTTGTCGCCACGTCTACAGCCGTCAATAATCTCAATTAGCTTGTCGTTGTCGTCCATTTTTATTCAGTCATCACAATTAAAGACGTTGCTCAGAATATTGTTATTGCATAAAAACAGACATAGCAAAGGTTTCAGAGCAAAAAAAACATCTAATACGGCTATTTAGACTACATTATCGGCCCGAAATCGTCATCATTGTCGTCAGCCTTCCAACTGTCAGCATCATCGAGGTCCTTAAGCTCGCGCTCGACATATTTCATTATCTTATCCTGAACCGGCCCCATTCGCTGCTGGGAACTCATCATCATCCGATAACTCGATAAGAGCAGGTCAAGTCGCATAAGCTGCCATTTAGAGATGCATTCAGGCTCTTTAATATTCGCAAACGGGTCGCATTTGAATATTTTCTCACCAGCAGGGCCTTCTTCAAAAAATTCACAATCTTTACACTGGATCATATCACACCTGAATTAACTAGCAATAAAGCGCCAATACGCTAAAAAAATCGTCATGGAAGGCAATTATCGCATTTTTTCTCTAACAGTCCATAACTTGTACTTGCTTTGCGCTGGCAATAGTTATATTATACTCATATACGATGTGTTTGTGAAAATAAAAATAGTTTTCCATATCCTCACCTGATGGACCTCTTGAGTTATCTATCTGGTGAGTCTTTTTTGGAAAAGGTTCAGTTTTCTTATTTTGGAGTTTTTAATGGCTAAGCCAAGACGTAGACGCAAGGTAGGCAGCAAGAAGAGACGTGCACGCTGGAAAGTAAGAAACAAGATCAGCTAGTTCGTTTTGTTTGATCTACCCCTTGCTGTGATTTGTTCGCAGTACAGGGGTTGGGCTGTGCGCATATACACTGTTTTTGTATCAAGGCGCGGAGCATTGGGGTGAGATTATTACCATCGAGTTGACGATGAAGCACTACACAGTCACTTTTCAGCCTGATCAGGTTTCTGTATCGATACATGCAGGCGCAACTATTCTCGAAGCGGCAAGTCAGGTTGACATTGTACTCAATACGACCTGCGGCGCTCAGGGAACCTGTGGCAAGTGTACCGTAAATATTCAGCCGGAAGATACTGCCGTGCTTGCCTGTCAGCATACAGTTGATTGTGACATGATCGTTCGCATCCCGGATACATCACGTTTCTACCGCCAGCAGATTCTGCTTCACGGGATCGACAGGCAGATCAGGCTTGCCCCGAATATAACGAAGATATTTTTGTCTGACCCTCCAGCCATACAAAAACTTCTGACCATAAAAGTGGGCGACACCTTATCGCACATTCATCCGCTTTCTGATGGACTTACACAACTTTACAAAGGGCTGGTTTCGACTGGCAATACGGATGGTGTAACTGCTCTTTTACACCAACTGCCTGACTGTGAAAGACCGGACGCGACTTGCTATAACTATCTAACATTTGAGCAGGGCGATACTACAGCAAGACTTTTCGGCATCGCTGTTGACATCGGTACGACGACAGTCGTCGCAAAGCTCATGGATTTTGCCAGTGGTAACTGTATTGCGACCGCTGCGACTGCAAATCCTCAGATACGTTTCGGTGATGATGTTATAAGCAGGGTGGCATTTGCAAAGACAGACCAGCAGTTAAACGAAATTCACGAAGTTATCATCGGTGCCCTCAATACTCTTATCGATCAGTTGTGCCGGGAAGCTGCCGTATTCAACAATGAAATTTATGAAATGGTTCTGGCAGGCAACACAGCCATGAACCATATATTCCTTAGGTTCCCTATACACCAGCTTGGACAGGCTCCATACGAGCCATACTCAACTAAATCCCACCAGCGAAGCTCCGCTGAAATGAAACTCAACATTAACCCTGCAGGCAGCATCTATACCATCGAGAACATTGCAGGTTTCATCGGTGCCGACACCACAGCGGCTGCTCTTGCGGTTGGCATGGATATCGTTAGGCCTATGACACTTCTGGTTGACATCGGGACCAACGGCGAGTTGGTACTGGGGACCAAAGACAAAATGTACGCCGCAAGCTGTGCCGCAGGTCCTGCCCTCGAAGGCGCCAGGATCACACAGGGCAGCAGGGCTGTAGAAGGCGCGATTGAAGCTGTAGTTATTAATGATGCGGATATTGACATTGACGTTATCGGCTTCAAGCCTCCCGCTTCGATCTGCGGTTCTGGCCTGATCGATGCGCTTGCGGTACTGCTTGAGCTTGGAGTTGTCGATTATACCGGTGCTTTTGCCGATGCTGACAAACTAAAGGAAACCCTGCCGCCAGCCATATTCGACAGGCTTACGGAGCACAATGGTGAAAAAGCGTTCAGGCTTACAGATAATGCTTCCAAAGATTTGCCGGAAGTTGTACTCACTCAACGCGACTTTCGCCAGGCGCAACTTGCTAAAGGAGCTATAAGGGCAGGCATACAACTGTTGGTTCAGAAAATGGGGATCACGGAACAGGATATCGATCAGATACTTCTGGCCGGTGCCTTCGGCAACTATATCAGACGTGAAAGTGCGTGCAGAATTGGGCTGCTGCCGAATCTTCCTATCGAAAGGATACACTTCGTAGGAAACGCGGCCAGCAGCGGTGCACAGTTAGCCCTGCTTAGCGGATCGTTCAGGAATACTGCCTGCGATCTGGCGGCGAAAATTGAGTATGTAGAACTGGCAAACGAAATGGATTTCCAGATGTTCTTTGCTGACGCGATGCTGTTCGATTAAAGGTACATCGATCAGATGCCGCGAGTGAAGACGATGACATATCCCATATATCCGCAGTAGATCGCCAGTAGTATTGCACCGCTGACTCGACCTACCTTTTTACTGATCATAATTATTGACATAAAGACCACGCTGACCGTTATCATCATCCAGAAATCTGTACCGACAAGTCGTTCGCTTATTCCGAACGGCCGTATCGTCCCGGCCCCACCGAGAACAAGCAGCGTATTAAAAATATTCGATCCGACAAGGTTCCCAATCGACAGATCGTCATGGCCCTTGATCGCCGCGACCAGGCAGGTAATAAGTTCAGGCAATGACGTGCCGGCCGCGAGAATAGTTATCCCGATGACAGCTTCACTTAGGCCGAACCAATCACCGATATAAACCGCTCCAACCAGAGCAAGCTTTGCACCAATACCAAGTGCCAAAAGTCCTCCCACCGTAAGCATTGTATTCAAATTAAGCGACCTCTTTCCATGAGGCGAATGCTCGGCAAGTTCTTTAGCTATCTCAGCATTAAATTCGGGACTGATTTTGCCTTCTCGTCTTGCTGCCCATACGGTGTACATAATCATCCCGGCGAACAGCACAAGCATCGCAACGCTCTCGAACCGTTTAAGCTCCATGTCCGGTGCAAGAATCGGCCATAACAGCAAAGCAACTAGAACCATAACCGGAATCTCCCGGCGGATCATGCTTGTCTTAACGCCGATAGGGCGTATCATCGCACAGATTCCTCCGACCAGTGCGAGATTTGCAATATTTGATCCGTATACATTTCCGATAGCTATGTCGCCTGAACCAGCCATTGCTGCTGCGATACTAGCTGCAACCTCAGGCGCTGATGTTCCCATTGCGACAATGGTAAGACCTATTACAAGCGGGCTTACCCCAAACTTTTCCGCAAGTCCAACGGCTCCGTCGACCAGCCAATCAGCGCCCTTGATCAGTATCACCAAACCCATAGGCAACAGGATACACGCCCACAACATATTCATTTCGAAAATCATCGGCACACTCAATAAAATGAAAAAAAATCAACAGATTTGAATTATAACCTCTGCTGTCCCCAATACAATACTATTTCCACACTTAGGGCGCATAAAAAACCCCGATGTTTATATCGGGGTTGTATTGCATTGATTATTTGCTGCTTTACCGAACCTTGCCGACTACAAGCGAGCAGTTGTGACCGCCAAAACCCAGCGAGTTGCTCATCGCAATGTTCACCTTGGTTTCCCTTGCGGTATTCGGTACAAAGTCCATTTTCGGGTCGCACTGTTCGGCGACATTGTCAAGATTGATCGTTGGAGGAATAATAGATTCTTTGATCGCCTTTGCACAAGCCAAAAGTTCAACACCTCCGCTGGCCCCAAGTAGATGCCCAAGGCAGCTTTTGGTCGAACTTACCGCAACCTTATAAGCGTGTCTGCCGAAGACCGAACGAATGGCCTGGCTCTCAGCGGCGTCGTTAAGCTCCGTACTTGTCCCGTGAGCGTTGATGTAGTCAACCTCTTCAGGATTAATAGCTGCAACCTTAAGAGCGATCCGCATCGAATTCGCCGCACCGTTGCCGTCGGGCAAAGGAGCAGTAATATGATGAGCATCGCCAGTGGTACCATATCCGAGAACTTCGCAGTAAATATCCGCCCCGCGTTTGACGGCATGTTCGTATTCTTCGAGTACTACGATGCCTGCACCTTCGGAAAGTACAAAGCCATCCCTGTCACGGTCAAACGGACGTGATGCGTGAATAGGATCGTCATTGCGGGTGCTCAAAGACTTCAAAGCACAGAAGGATGCAAGACCTACAGGCGTTAATGCCGCTTCCGATCCACCCGCGATCGATATATCGCTTCGGTCGCTAAGGATATTGTAGAACCCTTCGCCTATAGCATTGCCCCCTGAGGCGCATGCCGTAACCACACAAAAATTAGGACCTGTAAGTCCGTAATGTATCGATACGCACCCACTTGCAGCGTTTCCCATCAGCTTTGGAACACAGAAAGGTGACACTTTTCTGGGGCCTTTATTAAGCAGACGAGCGTGCTGGTCTTCAATTTCCTGAATTCCTCCAATTCCCGAACCAATGATAACCGATGTGCGACAGCGGTCAGCTATGTCGAAATCAATGCCGCTGTCCTCAACGGCTCTTATTGACGAAGCTACGGCCATTTGTGTAAAGCGGTCCATTCGCTTGCCTTGCCGTGAGTTGATGTAGTCGTTGATCCTGAAGTTTTTGATCTCACCGCCAATCTTGACAGGGTACTCAGTAGTATCGAACGATTCAATCATTGATATGCCGCTTTTACCCTCGCACAGCGCGCTGAACAAACCATCTGCCGTTTCAGCCAGAGCGGTTGTACAACCTAAGCCAGTAATTACTACTCGACGTCTATCCATTTACCAGACCGATCTACTCTTTATCTTTTGCGACACTTGAAATATAATCGATAGCTGCGCCGACCGTCTGGATCTTCTCAGCTTCTTCGTCCGGAATGCTCATGTCGAATTCATCTTCGAATTCCATTACCAGCTCAACTGTATCCAGTGAATCAGCGTTGAGATCGTTAATGAATGACGTCTCGCGGGAAATCTCTGCTTTATCGACACCCATTTGTTCGCTTACTATTTCTGTTACCTTAGTTTCTATGGCTGCAATGTCAGCACTCACTTGCTTCTCCTTTAATTTCAATACTTAAATTTCGTTTACAACCTTCATGGTTGAGTTAACCTGATTAATATTTTACACACAACTTGGCGGTAATATAACTAGGTTATCCCCGCCTGACAACATTATTTTCCTTTTTTTTACATCGCCATTCCGCCATCAACGCAAAGTACCTGCCCGGTAATATACGCGGCATCGTCACTGGACAGGAATCCAACGGCTTTGGCGATGTCTTCCGGATAGCCGAATTTGCGACTTGGAATGACTGCCAATGCGCCCTGTTTGACCATGTCAGGCAGCGTTTCCGTCATCTCCGTCATTATAAAACCTGGT
>DAOWHR010000063.1 GCA_030641315.1 Anaerohalosphaeraceae bacterium
CCCGAGGATACTATCGGGATCAGCTTGATGTCTTTGCCGCCCAGATATTTTGGCAGGTCCATAGGAAGACCCGCGCCCGAAATTATCATGTCGACATTTTCATCGATGGAGGCCTTGACAAGATCGTCGAAGTCGGTAAGAGCTACCATTATGTTGACACCGATCGGCCCGTCGGTGAGTTTCTTGGCATTTCTTATCTCTTCTCGAAGGGTTTCTTCGCAGACTCTTCGAGCTTCGGCGCCTTTTAGCTCTTCAAAATCGCCAAGACCTGCAGTTGCTATCACTCCGCCGCAACCGGTCTTTGCCACTGCCGCTGCCAGACCTGCCTTTGAGATACGAACACCCATCCCGCCCTGTATGATCGGCGGATTTATTTCTAAGTTCCCTATTTTAAGGGTTGGTATATCATTCATGCACTAAAACCTTGCTAAATAATTACTTGTTATTTTAAAATAGACGATACTGGTAAACATAAAACAATGACACCACACGACCTAAGTCGCTTAACATCAACGCTTAATACATTAACCATACCATCTACGCTTATCATGTTACCACCAATCGCGGCAATACACAAGCTAATCTTCTTTATATCAGATTTTGATTTCTGTCGTTACAGGTCCCATAAAAATCACAAAAAACAATGTTTTTGCCAGCTTAGAGGCATAAAAGGGGAATATTTCCTATTAGGACTTACGAAATAAATGTTAATTACCGGCTTTTTCGGCAGATCTGAAGCATTTCAGGCCAGACTGGTCAGGTTAAAGTTGATTTTATGAGGCAAAAATGGTACATGGAAGATATATGTCCGGTTTATTTTATATTTGTTGCAGAAAGGTCAGGTTATGAGATATATCAGTCACTTCGCCTTGGCGTTGTTGTTTATGGTCTTAATCGCAGTCGGTTTTGCGGACCAAATCGCCTTTGAGCCTGACTTTGACGAAGTCATTTTTATAAAACGCAAACCCTACTCTTCGGATCATAACTACACCGTCGTCAACAACGGCACCAGCCCCGACCGCTTTGTTGCAGAGAACGGAATATACATTTACAGTCTTTCAGCAAAGAAGGCCCGACCGGTTGTTACTGCCGCTGACCTGCCGGGCGGCAAAGGAGTCATCGGCAAAATCAGCCTTTCATTCGATGCCAAAAAGATCGTCTTCGATCATCGCAAAAACGTCTCGTCAGGTTTCAGAATATGGGAGGTCAATGTTGACGGCACAGGATTAAAGCAGTTGACATCAACCCCCGAAGATGAGGCTCAAAAGCTGGCAAGATACGGTAATGCAAAGTTCCACACTGACGATATGCACCCATGCTATCTCCCGGATGGCGGCATCGTATTCACTTCGTCAAGATGCGAACACGGAATCCTGTGCGGCGGTCACATCGGTCTCGTCTCGGTCATCCTTCACCGCATGGACGCCGATGGCAGCAATATCGAAAAACTCACCAGCAGCCCCGTTAGCGAATTCAGCCCAGTGGTTCTGGCCGATGGCAGGGTTATGTACCATCGGTGGGAGTACATCGACAAAGGCGCCCGTGTAGGCAAAACATTCTGGACGATGGCACCGGACGGAACAAAGACCGAAGAACTGTTCGGACTCTCCGACTCCTACCATGCAACCGGTGCCCACATGTATCCCCAACCCGTACCAGGCAACGATTCGCTTATCGCCTGTGTCACATCACCCCACTACCCGCAGGGTAACAGTTCCGGACCGATCCTGATGATCGATCTTTCCGAAGATGCACGCAGCTTAAAACCGATAAAAAATATTACGCCAGATGTACAAGTGGCCCAGGCTCAAAACGGCTGGCTCTTTGCCTCCGATAACTACAAGGCTCTCCACGCCGACGGCGCAGGCGGACCGCTCTACACGCATCCCTATCCGATAAACGAAAAGCAGCTGCTGGTTTCCTGCAAACACGATCCTCTGAACCATTATCGCAATGTACCCGGTGCCTATGCGATCTATCTGATCGATGTAGACGGCAATGAACAACTGATCTACAAGGACGAAGATGATACCCTGTCCTGCTGGCACCCGACACCGCTTGCTCCAAGGCCCGTACCGATGGATATCGAATCGGTCAGCGATCCGTCGCTCAAGCTGAAAAACGAAGCTCTCTGTGTTGTCACAGATGTATATCAGGGTCTCGAAGGCGTCCAGCCCGGCACGATCAAATATCTCCGCATCAACGAAGCGATCCCACGTTACTGGGAGACAAAGCGTCTCTGGAGTCCCAATTTCCAGAGCAATAGATGGGTAACCGCTCTTTGGCCCCGTGTTCAGTGGGGGATCGTTCCCGTCGAGAAGGATGGCTCGGCCTACTTTACCGTTCCCGCTGACCGCAACATCTTTTTCCAGGCTCTGGACGAAAATTATATGGAGGTCCAGCGCGAACGAACTTACGTAAACTACAAGCCCGGCGAAATTCGTTCCTGTACCGGCTGCCATGACCGTTCCCGCAAGGTGCAGCGGTCAATCACAGACAGTTCCCCGCTTGCCCTGAAACGTCCGCCCAGTGTTCCCGCTGCTCAGCCGGGCGAAACCGATGCTCGCCAGGTCATTCACTACCCAAGCGACATCCAGCCGATCTTTGACGCCAAGTGTGTTTCCTGTCACAGCCGGACAAAGCCCGATGGCGGCCTGAACCTTGCCGGCACAGTAACCGACAGGTACAGTGTTTCGTATGATCAGCTTTTGCGAAAGGCTTTGGCTGGTCCCTCAGTAGCTGAGTTCATCAGCCATGTCGGCCGCGATGATGCGAACATCAACGGCAGCTTCCTGCCCCCAAAAACCCTCGGCTCATACGCAAGTGGGCTGATCAAAACCGTACGCACCGAAGATACCAATGACCCGCACTACAATTTGCTAAGCGAGCCGGAAATGCTGAACCTTATCCGATGGACAGATACGAACTATCAGTTCTACGGGACATACTTCGGCAGACATCACGGCGCACACAAAAACCACCCGGACTTCAGAAGAAGACCGACATTCAAAGAAGCAATAAGCCCGCACGCTCCGGACTGGCACAAGTAACAGAAACCTGCATATTGCAGTTTTTTTCACACAACTTGCAAAAGCACCTGGGCATGTTCAGTGATTTAGCTGACAAAACAGTATATTTGAGCATGAAAAACCGCATTTTCGTAATATTATAAGTATGAATGGCGAAAAAATAATATTCTCACAGAAAAAAAGCACACAAAAGCTGTCTAGGGAGTATGATGGTACAGATAATCATATTATAGGCTCTATGTCGACAACGTCACGAGTCAAAAAATGAAAGGGGAATAGTTAAGATGATTAAGTTAAGAAAAATGCTTGCCTTAACAATGATAGTCGCCGTTGTTTTGCTCAATGTCACAGGTTGTGAAAAAAAGAGCGATCAACCAGAACCGCCAACCAAAAATACTGTTACTGAGGACGCACCACCTGCCCCGGACCTTCCTGCTGGCGAACATCCAAAATAATCATTTCGAGCTTCATTGCAAAATGAAGCTCGAAAGTGAAGGTATATTATGAACTGGCAAATTACATTCCCGGCTGCTCTGTTTTTCTGCGCTATGCTTGTTGGTTGTGATACTTCAAGCGATGATCAGCAGGCAGTGTCGACCGAGGTTCCTAACGTAGTAACTGCCGATATTCAAAAAGGCATCGAAAAACACATCGCCGATCAAACCCGTCTCGGTGATGGGTTTTTCAGACTCCGGTACGGCGACGACGAACTTCAGCTTAAGCTTGTTAAGGTTCACACCGAATACCTGGCAAATCTTGGCCCCCGTCGTCATTTCGCATGTGTCGATCTGGCAAGCACCGATGGCAACGTCTATGACGTTGATTTTTTCCTTGAAGGTGATCCCGGCAATATGACCGTCACTGAAACCAGGGTGCACAAGACCAACGGCAAACCCATTTATGTATGGGAGCAGCACAATGACAAAACATGGCATCGTGTTCCTGCAGAAGATGCCCCCCCAAAGCTGCTCGGTGTCATCAAGGACACCGACCGGTTCGAGTTCTTGTACAAAGCGAAACTTCCCAGGCTCACCAGCGATGCACGCATGTGGCTTCCTTTGCCAACCTCCGACTCGTTCCAGACCGTTAAGGTAATATCGATAAACGTTCCCGGCAAACAGCAGAAGTTGCAGGATACAGAATATGGAAACAGCGTTCTGTTCCTATCGCTCGGTCCCGAAGACAGCGAAAAAAATATAGAGATGAGGTTCCTTGTGCAGCGTCTTGAAAAAGGTGTTTATCAGGATCAAATGACAAACCCCGAGAAACATCTTGCCCCGGACAAACTCGTCCCTGCCAATGATACTTTTAGAAGCATCGCATCTGAAGTGGTTCGGGGCAGGACAGGCAACCTCGTTCGTGCGCGGGCGCTGTATGACCATACCATAGAAACCATGAAATACGCAAAGTACGGCACCGGCTGGGGCAAAGGCGATGCTGCTTTTGCCTGTGATTCAGCCAGGGGCAATTGCACCGATTTTCATTCATATTTCATCGCACTGTGCAGAGCTGTCGACATCCCAGCGCGTTTCGCCATCGGAGCGGCGATCCCCTCAGCCAGAGACGATGGCGGCATAGACGGCTATCACTGCTGGGCAGAGTTCTACTCCGACGGCAGATGGTGGCCCGTAGACATCAGCGAAGGCGACAAATGCTCGGCCCTGTCAACCTACTACTTCGGCCACAACCCAGCAAACCGCATAGAACTAAGCAAAGGCCGTGACCTCATCCTCGAACCCGGCCCCGCCTCAGGCCCAATAAACTTCCTCGCCCACCCCATACTCGAAATAAACGGAAAACCACAAAAAGTAAAAGTAAAATTCTCCTTCCAAAGAAAACCCTCTTAAAAGTTATGATTTTTATGAGTCTGACAATGTAATGACAGAGGTTTTAATAAACTGGTTCATCCGGTAAATGTGTATGTACTGTTCGAACAACCTGACCCGCAAAATATATTTAGCCCCATTTTCACCAAAATGGGGTCGCACGTAATAGAAAATAATGGAGCCCCCAAACGAATGCCAATCAAAACCCAACGAAACAAGATTCAAAAATCATCGCCCCCCAAGTACCTTAGATACGAAAACTTCTTACAGATACTAATCGCCAGTCCAAATTTTAGAATAATTACTACCGCCGCTATCCAACAGCAGCCCGAAGCGCGATCGCAGGGATAGAAACACCCCACTACCAAACCAGCAATGATTCCCGGCGAGAATGGGCCATCCCAAGAGCTTCCCGGAGCCGACCATCATTGCGGCCCAGGATCAAAGAATCTTACAACAAGTATCATTAAATCAAAGCTGCCAACGTATTTTTCGGATAAGCCGTATTTAATCAGCTTCATCTTCTTTTGGCTGCAATAACTTATGTTTATTTTGCTCGAAATAAGCGGTCAAATACGGGAGCATATCTTTGTGTTCTTCTAATTTTGTCTTATGTTTAAGAACCTTATCCATATCGATAAGATGTTTGGACAGAAAACTGTCAGAGCCGAACTTTACAGTTCTCTGGGTTCTCCTGTTCGATATTCATAGTTTGTTGGCTGGGACTGAAGCAAACTGTATATGTTATCAAGATATTCCTGTTTAACCGATAGGTAAGTAAGTTCCTTTTGTCCTGAGTTAATATTAACCGTATTTCCAATAAATGTTATTTTAAAAGTGTTGTTATAATCATTATAGTCCAGCATAGTAGTAAATGTTTGCGTAGTAGGAATCAGCTTTTCACTTGCCATTAAAGCCATCAAAGTGGCCGAATTGAGGTTGTTATATATCTCAGTGATGAGTTCTTTTTTGTCAACAATCTTGATGTTATATACATGCTGTCCTATCTCATAATCCACTGTTGTTTCGATGAACATTAAGAACTCACACGTTCTGACATTGTTGAGAACCTGAGACAATTCGTTATTAACCGCATAATTGATGCGAAGTGACAGGCCCGCAGAAAATACAATTGTAAGCAGCAACCATCCAAGACTAAAGAACATGATTGCTTTCTTTCTAAACGTTGGCAACCAGTCACGGTATCGAAGACAATACCAAGCAGCAAGTATCACTGGCCACAACATAAGCAATACCAGCACACTGCGTACAAGAACTCTTAATGTATGAAAATGAAACATAACAATATTCCCCAAAAAATCAGACTAATGAAAAAGATATACGCTTAATCATGGAATCTCTTTTGGTAGTTAATATGATTGTTGGTTTGCTAACTTGAAGTTCTTCTTTTTCTTCTTTGTTTTTGTTTACGGATTTTTTCTGCTGCTATCGCGGCGGGGCTTTGCTTGCCGAGCTGCTGTTCTTCTATTAGTTCGCACAGGCGTTTTCTAGCGTAGTAGCGGTTTAGCTGCTGGCTTCTTTCCTTGCCCATCTTTACGATGATGCCGGTTGGCTTATGTTTAAGCACGGCGCATGTGCTGGTCTTGTTCACCTTCTGCCCGCCCGGCCCGCTTGACCTGACAAACTCCTCATCAAGATCGCAATCATCGATCCCGCACCGCTTCATGCGTTCGAAAAGCGCATCTGCCTTTTTAGCTGTAACCCCAAATCGAATCATCTAATATTGGCTCTCATGTAAAATAGTGACCAACAAAAACAAACTGCATAAAAACTGGATATGTGACTAAAGCTCTTTGATTACCTCTTCGAGAAGCTTATTAAACTTTTCGGGGTCTTCCAGCATTAAAAAATGACCGACTCCTTTCATTATCTTGACATCGAATGACATCATATACCGCCGATTTGCTTCGATATTTGTCGGCCACAGGTCTGCGTTTATGCATATTACCGGGACCTTGACTTCCCTGAAAATATTTATCGTCTTCTTGTCCGCTATTGCCCCCACGTATTCATCGAGCGAGCTTATCGCTACTTCCGGGGGTGCCGATGACATATCGTAAATAATCCAGTTTAATAATTCCTGGTTGACATCCTTGACCATCATCTGCTTGACAAATTTTCTCACTGCAGGCTTAAAATCCTTTTTAAATTCGTCGAGCCCTATTAACTTGCTGGCTTCTTCTTTGCTGAATGTCTCGTCCAGGTTGTGCAGGGTATCGGCGCCTATTATACCGATGACCTTCTCCGGCTTTAACCTGGCTGTAGATGCGACTATTTCTCCGCCGAACGAGTGTCCGATTAAAATTACTTTTTTCGGATTAACCGCCTCTATTACCGCCTTTACATCCTGAGCGAAACCATCTAACGAATAAACTTTGCGATGTTGTCCCGACTGGCCATGTCCTGCCAAATCAATTGTAACCACTTTATGCTTCTTTGCAAAATGGGAGACTTGCTCTTTCCAATACTCCCTGCTGCAACTCCATCCATGAACGAATACCAAGGCCGGTTCGCCTTTGCCCTGAACATCATAACTTATCTTAACTCCATCAAAGGAACGTACTTGATTTTCATCATCACCGCTGCAACTTGTTAAAACAAAAGACAGTAGCACCAAAACAATTAATATTTTTTTCATTTTATAACTCCAACATAGTTTCTTTGTGCCTTAGCTCACATTTCCCATATCCGTCAATCCAAACACATCATCAATCTCTCTGTGTGCTAACAAACCTGCATCGCTGGTGACTTTCACTGGCGTGAAATTCGAGCTTCAATTTTCGATTAAAATTGACTCGCAAAGTATCTTTTTTGCTTTCACCCATCAGGTTCTCCAAATCAGAACAGCAAAACTGTCTTAAACTGCATCCACAGGTTCTATACTAGCATATTTTCACTTTTTTGCACGGATTTATCTGGGAAATCCTGGTTTAAGTTTCATCCGCCAACAAATAACCCAGCAATGATTCCCGGCGAGAACGTAGAGCCGCGCAGCGAATGGGCCATCCCAAAAGCTCATCGGAGCCGACAATCATTGCGGCTCAATAAAAAACAAACTTACATCAAATACTGTGAAAAATAAAAACCACCAACGCATTGTTCGAATCATTTTTTATACCAATCCGCATGGATGCGTGGGTGAAAAGATAACAATAAGTTACACCCTGCAACGCGGAATCTTATCACCCTTAAGGGTGTTACTTCGTGAACTTGTCCAGCCAGTCGATTACCGTTTTATGCCACAGTATCGAGTTTTGCGGGTTCAGCACCCAGTGGTTTTCGTCCGGGAAGTACAGCAGTTTGCTCTCAATGCCCTTTCGCTGCAGCGCAGTAAACGTAGCGATACCCTGCGTAACAACAACTCGGTAATCAAGTTGGCCGTGGATGACGAGCATCGGTGTCTTCCAGTTCTTCACATAGTTGATGGGGTTGTGTTTTTCGAAAGCTTGCGGGTTTGTCCAGGGCTTGCCGCGGTGGTCGTATTCCGGGAACCAAAGTTCTTCCGTGTCGAAGTATGCGAACCGCTCGTCCAGGTTGCCGTCATGGTTCACCATGCAGGTAAACCTGTCGGGCCAGTTACCCTCGATCCAGTTGATCATGTATCCGCCATACGATGCGCCAAGTGCCGCGACCTTATCGCCATCCATCCACTTATAACGCTTAAGAGCGGCGGAAAGTCCCTTTTGCAGATCCTCAAGCGGTTTGCCGCCCCAGTCACCGCCGATAGAATCGCAGAATGCCTGGCCGTATCCAGTCGAGCCGTGGAAGTCCACCATAACCGCTGCATAACCGGCACCCGCGTATGCCTGTGCGTTCCAGCGGTAATGGAACATATTGCCGAACGAACCCTGCGGCCCGCCGTGGATCAGGAACGCTACCGGGTACTTCTTTTGCGGGTCGAAGTCGATCGGTTTTACGACATAGCAGTAGACTTCTTCGTTGTTCCAGCCCTTGAATGTGAACTGTTCGTAGTCACCCATTCTGGCAGCAGCGATCTTTTCACCGTTAATGTTCGTAAGCTGCTTGATGTCACTGCCGTCAGGTTTTACAGAGTATATCGCGGCAGGACTCTTGAGGTTGTGCATTGTGTAATACACCC
>DAOWHR010000018.1 GCA_030641315.1 Anaerohalosphaeraceae bacterium
AGGCGAGGCTCTCAGGTTGAAGAAGAAGAAGATAAGATCGACGACAGTGTTGGTTTCCTGGTTACCATAGAGGGCTACACACCTTATAAGAATGTAGATGAATTGATAGATCCTACCGGAGTTGGCGATGATAAGTCAAAGTGGGGCCTGGTCACAAGATTGATAAATCTTTCAAAGGAGAATGGAAAAGATTTTCCATTCGAGCTATTTGAGAAGAGTGAGATAGACCATTTCAAGCAGGAGTATGACCCAGTGGATCTTGACGACGAAAACATGCCTTTGGGTATCGGTGTTAAAAAGAAGCTGCTGCGTATTCCTCTTGAAGAGGAAGAAAAAAACCCACGCGGCATGCGTATCGGTGTGAGGGGTGGTGGTTTAATGACAACTGGAATTATTAAAGAAGAGGAAGTTCTTGTCGATCCAATGACAAACGAGGAAATGAGCAAGACCTGGGATCTTTATACGGCCGAAGATGTGGCGAATAATCCCTCTCTTTCCAGCAGAGATATTGCCAAGCAAAAGATGAATGAGATCACCAACAAGCCGTTGGTTATAATTCGTGATCACTGGTTCCGCATTCAGGCGAAGTTCAAATGGAAAGATGCTCCTGAGATCGAGGAAGAAGTTCCAACAGCTCCGGACTATCAAAATATTTAGCGTATTATGTAATGCCAGTTTTTTTTGAAGGTGTTTTTATTTCATGTGTCACGAAAACTAAATAAGTGAATATTAATTATGGAATTCATTACGGTTCGAGGAAAAAACAAATGGATTTAAAGATCAATTTCAAGCCCAAATTCAGCTTATCATTTTTCAAGAAGTATATGGACCTGGTGATACCGGTGGCAATTCTTCTTGTAGCGATTTTGATGTCAATCCCTCTTCTTATGGTTCGCGGCAGCGTTCTTGAAAACATGGGAAAGAGCCAAAAGGACGGCAACAGCATACGTTCAATGATTTCGAACACTCCATCGAACGAGCAATACATCGTTGAGAAAACTTATCAGGATGCCCATGAGGTTGACGCGAAGAATCTTGAAGATATGGCTAAGCAGAGTTCTCAGCGGGAATTGTTGAGTTATGAGGTCTTTCCTAAGCCGAAAGATACTTCTCCGCAGATATTTAAGACATTTGGTAAGGATTTCAGAGAAGATGTGTTGGTTCTGATGAAGAAGCTTGGATCTCGTGATGCTCCAACAGACAGTGAGATAAAGTCCGCGACGGGGAGAATGTCTGGAAAGACCGGTGTTGTTGGGGGCGTGAATATGTATATGCAGGGAAGCGTCAAGCAGGATGACGCGACTAAGGTGGCAGTAGATACGATCTGTAAGAAACGATCTGACGAGATATCTATATACGCATCAACAGATGTCTTTCGCTGGTATGATTACTGGGAAAACTTTGAATATGACGGCCCGAATTCGGCAGTATCCGATTGCTGGTACAGCCAGGTCGCATACTGGATTTACGAAGATGTGGTTGATACGATCGTCAACATTAACGGCAGTTCCAAATCTGTCAGTTCTTCTTATGTTAAGCGTCTTATCGGAATCAATTTTGACTCTTCGGTTGAGTATCCTAAAAAGCAGAGGGCTTCTTCTATGATGCCCGATGTTCCTGATTATGTTACAGACAGAACCGCAGGGGTTATGGCTGTAGTTCCCTGGACCGGTCGAGTTTGCGATGAAGATATCGATGTTGTCCATTTCACATTTGCTGTATTAATCAATGTGCGTTCGGTACCGGCTTTTGAAAAGGAATTGTGTTCTGCAAAGACTCATGAGTTCAAGGGTTTTGACGGAAAAGGAGAGGTTCAGGAGTTTGAGCACAACCAGATCACCGTTCTAAAGCATAAACAGCGAGCTCTGGACCTTGAAGAGAAAGACGTGCATAAATATTACAGATATGGCGATGACGCTTTAGTCAGGCTCGATCTTACCTGTGAATATATATTTAACCGGGCCGGCTATGTTGATATACAGCCTGAAAAGATCAAGGACCGTGTTGGTCAGTCGGACCGAGCAAAACAGAAGCCTGAAGCTAAAGATTGGTCAAATATTTAAGCCTGCCAATCAGAGAAGGTAGAATAAAGTTCCATTATAATCTTAAACGAGCAGGGAATTACATATGAGTAAGAAAAAAGGCAATTTTATTGAGCAATATATCGATAAGGCAGTAATGGGGGCGGCCATAGTAGCCTCTTTGGTTCTGCTGTGGTTTTTTGTGATCGCCAGTCCGCATGCCATCGAATTGTCAGGTTCATCACTTGGACCGGCGAAGATTGACAGTGCCATAAGTACAGAGGCCGAGCGTCTTGAGAGCAAGCTCGAAAATCCGGTTATTGCGAAGGTATACGAGAGCAAAACCGACGAGTTTTTCGAATTATCAGCCTGTTCAATAAAACAGATCAGTGATGATATTTTTGTTCCTCTCCCCGGTCTTAGTGCTTCTGAGATCGCAGAAGACAGACTTTATGAACTCCCAGAGATACCAATGCTTGCAGATGTAGCAGTCGAAGCAATCAGGACGGCAGTATATATCCCCAAAGAAGAGGTTGACGCTGAACATACATATCAGATGGTTCAGGCTTCTCCCGGGGATATTGATCTCGTTTCAGTTCAGAGTTCCCTGGATATTCAGCAGCTGTTCAAGAATTTTAAGAACAGCTTTGACAGTACCAGATTGCGGAAAGAATGGCGTGATTCCAGTCTGGCCAACCCTGTTTTTGCTAATGTTGTTCTCGAAAGGCAGCATAAGTTGTCTGGTGATAACTGGGGGCCGTGGGAAGAGGTCCCGCGAACCAAGGCAGATAATATCGCTTCAAGGCTGCGAGTACTTGAAAGTGCCGATCCGGGCGATGCCGCATACATGCGTGTAACTTTTGGGACGGTGGATTCGCAGATGGACATACTTCAGCCTATGGGTTATGACTTTGCCGGCAGAACCGAAGAATGGTATCCTCCTGAGCTTCATAAGGAGGCGGTTAAAAGATGGGATGAAGATAGAGAGCAGTTCAAGCGTGATATTAAAACTAGGCCCGGTAGAGGGGGAGGGGGCATGCCGGGAATGCCTGGTATGATGCCCGGAATGATGCCGGGAATGCCTGGCGGCGGTATAGCGAGGCCACAACCGGTTAAACCTCGAAATCCAAAAGATCTTACCCTTGATGAGATCGAGAAAAAGTTCCAGGAGTGGCTTCTCGACAAAGATACCCGGCTTTATCAGATGCGGGAACCATTGATTGTCTGGGCACATGATGATACCACAAAGCCTGAGAATACTTACCGTTATCGCCTTAAGGTGGGTTTGTTCAATCCAATCGTTGGCAGAAACTGGTTCAATAACGAACAGCAGGATCTGAAAGATCAGATCGTACTGTGGAGTGAGTATACTGATGTCACTGAGCCGGTTACCATTCAACGCATGGCAAATATCTTCCCGATGAAGACGAATGATCAAAAAGACGCGGTTACGATCATGGTTTCAAAATTCTACCTTGGTGATTGGCGCAGCCATGAGTTTGATGTTCGTCCAGGTGAACCTATCGGGTGGGAAGTTGAAAAAGAATCAAAGATGGAACAGTCCAATATGCTGGAGGGCGGCCTTGGTAGAACTGCGACCGGTACAGGTGAGCTTGTTAAAGTTGACTTTAGCACAGGTATGACATTGGTTGATTTTGACGTGACGAGCGACTGGTCCGGTCAGGGCATTCTCAGGCCTCGACATTTTACTGAGGTGATATATACTGAAGACGGGCAGTCAATGCATCATATGCCTGTTGATAAGAAGTACTGGTCCAAAACCACTCAGGCCTTACATAACGAGGTAAAGGATAATGAGTCCGAAGACTACAGCATTTTGAGCGGTGGTGTTGGAGGAATGGGCGAATTTGGCGGCGGCCAGAGAAGGAGTCGCC
>DAOWHR010000045.1 GCA_030641315.1 Anaerohalosphaeraceae bacterium
CCTGCTTCCTTGATGACCTGAGCAGTTCTGTCCATAGTTTTCTGTACAAGGTCCTGAACCCATAAATTAAACTGATCGCGTGTGATTGTCATGTTGAGTTGTTTACCTTCACAGGACAGCACTATTGTTGACTTTGACTGGATCGTAAGGCTGATCTTAAGCTGTTCGATTCGTTGTGTCATCTCCTGGAAGAAAAGTGGATGTTTGTCCTTTGATGGCCTGAAACCATTTTTAGTCTCAAACTCATCCAGGAGTCTTTCACTGACGCGATCATTAAAGTCCCTGCCGCCAATATTCGGTTCACCACCGGTTGCGAGGATTTTGCATACATTGCCCTGTGAGCAAAGCAGCGAGATATCAAACGTCCCGCCTCCAAGGTCATAGACAAGGACCGTGCAGTTATCTCGCTCATGAAGGTGATTGCCGAGCGCCGCTGCTGTAGGTTCGTGAGGCAGGAATATCGCCTTGATACCAACTTTTGCTGCCGCTTCTATCGTCTGCTGTTTCTGTGCATCGTTGTAGTTGGCAGGAACAGTAATAACCGCTTCGTTTACAACCTGGATTGTTTTTGCTTCGATATTTTCCTTTGCATCTTTAAGCAGGATTGCCAGGATATCCATCGATCTGTAGGCTGTGCCATCATCGGCGGTGTACAGTACAGTGTCCGTTCCCATACTCCGCTTCCAGTTTATTACGAGCCTGTCCGGCTCGATGAAGCCTGCGTTTAGTGCTTCGGTACCGACAAACACAGAACCGTCAGAACTGAAGAAGACCGCACTTGGCGAAAACGCCTCTCCAAACCGATTTGTGATAATCCTGGGTGTTCCGGTCTCATCTGGTGCTGCATACTTAAAACGTGAGTTTCCTGCATCAATTCCTGGTACTAACATAATCTTATTCCTTAATTAACATGTTAACATTATCATTATTTGATTCTGACGGCTGATGCTTGAAAAGAGCTACAGTCTCAAGCCTCAGTACTCTTTCGCTACCAAGTCGAAATCCGATTCGTAGTGACTCAGCAACCTGACCATCAAGCTGGATATCATCGGTTGGTACATATTTAATGGGTTTCATTATCTTTGGATCGAACTTATCAGTAGCACGATATTTGATTACAAAAACATCGTAGACCGCCAAAAACTGCTGCATCTGTCTCCAGATGGATTTAAGCAGGTTTGTTTCCTGTTCCGACCGAGTCCAGTACCGATACGAATCTTCGATGAGATCAAGGACCGGAAACAGTGAACGGATGATCGGCTGGATAATATGCTCATCATAATGTTGTGTGCCCAACAGGTGATTCGCCTTGCCTGCGTTTTCCAAAAGTAAACTCATCGATGTCATTGTTTCGAGCTGTTGCTTAACCGAACCAAGATCGAACAGAGATTGTTGCTGGGCTGTCTGAATCTTGTCCAACTGGCCGGTCATCTGCATGACCTGCTGGGGCATGCTCTGCAGGCAGTTTTTTACGGATGTATCCACAAGATGACGGACACATCGAAACAGTTCCAAAGCAGCATCTGTGCTTTGCTCGGGGATGTTGCTTTCCTTTTCCATAAAAATCCTTTCTAAATATTTGTTAATAAAATAGTTCAATAGACTTATTTTCTTTGCCTTCTAAAAACAACACTCCAACGAGATGAGTGGCCGTGGGAAGAAAGTGAGAAAAATCTAAAATATTTTTACTTTCTATTCGAGAAGATTTTTGCCAAGGCAACTATTGTCAGGCAGACAAAAGAGAAGAAGGCAAATGCGATCATCGGGTCATCGAAATAGTATGGCAGGTCGAAGTCATAATACATGCGATCCGCAATTTCAGGTAACCGCAGCAGTATTGCGACCAGGCAGATCAAAATCCCCAACGCAAAGATGTTTCCCCATTTAATTTTCATGATGATGTTCCTTTCAGATTAATGTTAGTTCTGTGTTAAGTTGGCTAAGCAATATAGTTTTGATAGATTGATCGTTTGCAATAACCGATGAAGATGTTAATTTTCGTTCTATCTGACGATGTAGCGTTCGGGTTGGTACGATGATCCATAAAACAACACCAACAGCTTGTGCCTTACGTGCATTATCAACAGCGTGTCGGCTGGTGGTCTCAACTTCACAGGCGATTGCTTTGTTACCCTTGATGGCAAATAGATCGAGATAGGTCGTTATGCCGTTCTTGCGGCAGCGATGCTCTGTATGGACCTGCCAGCTGTGATTATTTAAAATCGTTTTTGCTTCCATTGCTATTCGGTTGTGAAACGCTTTGCCTCGCATTACTTGCTCCTGTTAAATTGTGGTGTTTGTAATTGCCTGTTTGCCGGCTTCAAGTGGTTCCCAGATCCTCTTGCTGCGTCCACGAGTACCGGAATCGACTGTGTGTTCGGCGATAAAGCCCTTCTCTATCAGGATGGGACGAAGTTTTTTAAGTGTATTCGGGCTTATCCTGGCAAGTTTTACATAGCTGCTTGATGGCAGCATGGGATTGTCGATGATGGCTTTTAAAAGCCTGAATTCGCTTTCAGTTAGTTGATTGACATTTACTGTTGTCTTATGAACAGCGTTGTCTTTGACCTCGATTCGTTCAATGGCTGACCAGTTGGAAAACTCCACCGGCTCGACATCTATACAGTCCAGGGCTTTTAGGCTCTGGTCGGCCTCATTGTCAGTAACAACCTTGAATTGTTGCATCTTGGGCACTTTGAACAGGAACGGATGTCGCCATTTTCCTTCGCTAGCCTGCCCGACAAACATCCCTGGCTCCATATTATGAGCACTCCAGAATATCTGCTCCTTTGTAAGGCCCATATATTGACCTGCTGCGGTGTAGTCTGGTATAGAACCGCATCTGCCCATTAGCTTGGTCGAAGTGATCGCAGGTATCGTATTTGATAAGTCATCCGATTTTAAAACTGATATAAACAGGCCGATTCCAGTACCTCTGACCAGGCCTGCAAGATCTGTTATTGAGTTGCCTCCGTACCCGGATGATTCTTTTCTTTGAGAAAATAGTCTTTGCGCCTCATCGATCATCATCCATAAATCCATACCCTGGCTGGAAATGCCCTGTGATATCCGCGAGATCAATTCGGCTGCTACAAAATAATTTAAAACGAGGTCCTTGCCCGCTTCAGGTTGGCCCGCAAGTTCAAAAGCCATATGATGTTTAGCCAGTTCGTGTACCTGCCAGCCCCGATAGTAACCAAGCATTTCGGTTCCAAATGCCAGTAGTATGGCTTCGAGATTATCAAGGATTGCCTGGCGTGCCTGCGAGTTTGCGGTCCTGTTATTACGGACTGCTTCAAACAAATGGAAAAGCGTGGGATACTTTTGGCCGCCGTTAAATATATTGAATTGCTTATAGAGCATAATGATCGAACTGCTGAGAAGAACCGATGCTCTCGGAGGCAGGTTCAGAACTTTAACAAGTACATCAGCTATCGTTGAAGCGTATTCGTTTGGATCAACACGAAACGGCACCTGGAGAGGATTGATCTTGAACTTTCTGCTTCGAACTATGACAAGATATTTCCCCATATTTGTAAATTTAGCTTTTAACTGTCTGAACTCCTTTTTACGCAGGTCCACAAGCCACATACCCATGACAGAAAGAGCGATCTGAAGGGCCCAGTACATAACTAATGTTGTTTTGCCGGAGCCTGTATTCGCAACCAGCAGGCTTCCGGCATTCATGTATTGGATGGGTGTTTTTATTGAATGATGATTGTCATCGGTACCGAGGATGAGCTCTCCTGAGTGAAGTCTGGGCTGCTTGAAGGGCAGGTTATTGAATGCCTCTTTACGTAAGTGCTTATCAACACGGCTGTTGATCTGGCCGGTTGTCCATGGATCGAGGACGCCAAGTCCGTGTAGTTGTTGTAGTTTTCGGCCTAATGGGTTATTGAAGACTCCCATTTCACTGCCGATGATGATCTTTTTATCAATCTCGTTTAGTATGTCATCGTTTTTCATTGTTTATCTTCCTGTTCAACAAACGGGCTAAGCAGAAGTCTGGCAGCTATTTGCCGACGTTCTTTTCTGGTTATCTTGCTGAAGCATCCTTTGCAGAACGGCAGGCTCTGGCCATCGGCAAGCATTAGGTAGTGGGAATGTTCACGGCAGATGGGTTTGCCGCATCCGATGGGACTTGGGTTGTCTGTGCCCCCGCAATGCTGATGACAACGGACACAACTGATCACCCCACACTCACTACAGCGACCGCCGGGAGACCCAAAGCATCCGCAATGATGATTTATTTTTTCCTCACAGTACATGCTTTCCAGGGAGCCATCAAAATCTGAGAGATTATGAACTTCATCAGTAGAACCCATGTTGTCGACTGTTCCATTGATGGGGTTACGGCCTGTTATGATCTTCTTAATTCTTCGAATAATGCCCATCTTAGATAACCTCCCCTAGAACCATGGATTTTCAAAAATACGATGGTTGATGTACTGGGTAAAACGCCAGATAAACCGGGTTGTGAACCAGAATAAAAACACCGACAGCACAATCGCGTCAAAGGCAAGGAAGATGTATGCGGCAAACCGCAAAACATCGGAAATATGATCTGTAACTTTCTTTCTCCATGACATAGTAATTCCTTTCAATATTATTGTCGCAGCAGAGACTACATGTTCTGCTCTCTATAAACCCAACTCCATTGAGTTGGCGAGGCGCAGAGAAATTCCTGAAAATAATTTTAGAAAAGAA
>DAOWHR010000372.1 GCA_030641315.1 Anaerohalosphaeraceae bacterium
TCGAGCCGGACACACAAAAACACAATATCATTGCCCAGCAAATACAAAATAATCTAAATACTGTACAAACCTCAAGCGTTGGTCGACTCTTCGATGCGGCCGCGGCGATCTGCAAACTCGGCAAATATAACGACTTTGAGGCGCAACTGCCCATGGCTCTGGAAGCAGCGGCCAACCAAAACGAGCAACGCAGATACAGCGTTGATATAAATGACCAAGACAAAGGACCATTGAAGCTTGACGTAAGGCCGATGCTTATTGAACTTATTGAAGATCTCGATAAAGGCGAAAAAGCAGGTCTGATCTCCGCAAAATTCCACAATGGTCTGGCGGTCGGCTTTGCGAATATCGCTGAAAAAGCAAGGCAAAAGTATGATTTGAACACGGTTGCGGTCAGCGGAGGTGTTTTTTGCAACCGATATTTGGCAAATCGACTGATAAGTATATTGAAAGAACGAGATTTTACTGTATTATTGAACAGGCTCGTCCCTGCAAACGATGGGGGGATCGCCTTAGGGCAGGCCGCAATTGCGGCAGCAATAACTGATAATGACAATTCTCAAACCGGCTAACGGTCAGATTGAGTTAATATTTAATCGGGGCATGAAAACATGTGTTTAGCAGTACCAGCCAGAATAGTCGAACTGGAAGATGATAATGCCGTCGTCGACGCGATGGGCAACAGATACAGCATCAGGACAACACTGACGCCCGAAGTCGTCCTTGGCGATATCGTGCTTGTGCATGCGGGATTTGCGATAGCGACTCTCGACGAAGAAGAAGCCAAAGAGACCTGGGCACTGTTCGCCGAACTTGAACAATTCAAAAATACACAGGACAAATTATCAGGATAGAATTATGTTGACCAGAATTTGCCAGGCACAGGCGCTGATGGAATCGGCATGCGATGCTGTTGGCAGACAGATAAATATCATGGAGGTGTGCGGCACCCATACCGTGTCGATCTTCCGTAACGGGATAAGACCAACGCTGCCTAAAAGCGTGAAGCTGCTGTCCGGACCCGGCTGTCCGGTATGCGTTACGGATCAGGGATATATTGATGTGACGCTTGACCTTGCGCTGCGGGACGACACGATCATAGCGACTTACGGCGACATGATAAGAGTGCCCGGAAAGGCCGGTTCGCTTGAAACGCTGAACCGCAAAAACGTCAAAATAATTATGAGCACCATCGATGCGGTTGATCTGGCAAGACAAAATCCTGACAAAACCGTCGTACTGATCGCGGTTGGCTTTGAAACGACAACGCCTGCGACAGCGGTCGCGGTCAAACAAGCCGCCGCTGAAAACCTTACAAACTTCTGCGTTCTGAGCGGTCACAAGCTGGTGATACCTGCGATGAACGCATTGCTCAGCGATAAGAATAATAAGATCGACGCGTTTTTGTGTCCCGGCCATGTCAGCGTAATCATCGGCTCGGACGCTTACGAACCGATCGTTAGAGATTTTAACCGTCCTTGCGTTGTTGCCGGTTTTGAGCCGATGCAGATCATAGAAGGCATCGCCGAGATATGCAGGCAAATAGCAAAAGGAACCGCTGAAAACGGATCGATATATGAAGTAGCGGTAACTGCAAAAGGCAACGCGACCGCACAAAGGATCGTCGCCGAATACTTCGAACCTTATGACGGCTACTGGCGCGGGCTGGGCAAGATTCCTGGCGGCACCTTAAGACTAGTAGACGAATACTCACAATTCGACGCGATGAAGCGTTTTAACATCGACGAGATACCCGCTGAGGAACTTGGCGGCTGTAAGTGCGGCGAGGTTCTGTGCGGACTGATCGACCCTCCAGACTGCCCGAAGTTTGAAACAAAATGTACACCGGACAGCCCTGTTGGCCCGTGCATGGTGTCAAGCGAAGGCGCTTGCTCAGCGTGGTACAAATACGGCAGAAGAAGAAAGCAGAACAAATGACGCAAAGCCAGACAAAAAAGATATTGCTAGCACACGGCGGAGGTGGAAGGTTAACCGCTGCCCTTATAGAAAACTCAATATTGCCCAAATTCGGCAACGAAACCCTGAATCAATTGACTGATTCCGCACATCTGGAGTTAGGCTCAGGTTCGATCTGCTTCACCACGGACAGCTTCGTCGTCAAGCCCCTGTTTTTCAGCGGCGGCGACATCGGCAAGCTGGCTATATGCGGCACGGTCAACGACCTTGCAGTTGCAGGCGCCAAACCTGCGGCTCTTAGTCTTTCGCTTATCATCGAAGAGGGGATGGATTTTGAAATATTCGAGCAGATACTTCAAAGTGCTGCCGTTACCGCGAAGGCAGCAGGAGTCCCCATCGTAACGGGTGATACAAAAGTAGTCGAAACAGGTGCGGCCGACGGAATATTCATCAACACCGCAGGCATTGGCACAAAAATAGATAACATCGACCTGTCAATGAACAGGATCGTTCCAGGCGATAAGATTCTCATTAACGGCAACATCGGCGATCACGGCATGACGATCATGTCCCAGCGCGAAGGAATGAAATTTGAATCGCCCCTTAAAAGTGACTGCGCCTGTCTTAACGATATAATCAGCAAGGTCCTGGAAACCGGCGCGGACGTCAAATTCATGCGTGATCCGACCCGCGGCGGAGTGGCAGCGACGACAAATGAACTTGCGGCATCGAGCTTACACAGCATAGAACTCATTGAAACGGCGCTTCCGACCGATCTTACCGTACGGGCCGCGGCGGACATGCTGGGTTTCGACCTTTTGAATATCGCAAACGAAGGCAAGTTCATAATGGTAACAAGCGCCGACACAGCGGACAAGGCACTGAACGCAATGCGGGCGCACCCACTTGGCACTAAGGCAGCGATTATCGGTGAGGTTACCCAAAAAGAAGAAATGCCCATAGTCGAACTGATAACAACCATCGGCGGCAGACGCATCGTCCAGATGCCTTACGGCCGAGAACTGCCGAGGATTTGCTGATGCACGAAACAATGGTAGCCCAAAGCATCTTCGAGATCATCCTGGAACAAGCGAAACAGTATAACACCACCGCGGTCTCTGCGACAATATCGTGCGGGCAGTTCAACCCGATCAATGACGAGGTGCTGAACTTTGCATTCGAGATCATCGCCAAAGACACACCATGTGAAGGAATGACACTTGAGATCATCCATATCCCGCTAAGAGCGATATGTAAAGGGTGCAAAAACGAATTTGATTTCGACGTTTATAAACCGATGTGCCCGATGTGTGAAAGTTGTGAATTTGACTTCGCCCAGGACGCTGAGCTGCTGTTGGAAAATATCGAACTTAAGGACCCGGATACAAAATGAAGATCGAACTTAACAAACGCATACTCGACAAGAACGAAGAATGCGCACTTCAAAATGCCAACTTTTTCGCTGAGCACAATATCACCTGCATCAACGTTATATCTTCGCCAGGCTCGGGCAAGACCACAACACTGGGCAGGACGATCAGAGACCTTGCAGACAAAATCAAGATCGGCGTTATAGAAGGCGACATATTTACAGACACCGATGCTGAAAAAATCCGCGCTGCTGGCGCACCGGCAGTACAGATCGAAACAAAAGGCTCCTGTCACCTATCCGCCCAGCAGGTCACAGCCGCCCTGTCCGCGATCCCGGCTGAAACACTCGACATCATTTTCATCGAAAACGTTGGCAACCTTGTCTGCCCTTCGGACTTCGCGCTGGGTGAAAACGCACGCGTTGTAATACTGTCCGTGCCCGAAGGCGACGATAAACCGATCAAATATCCGGGAACATTCGCCAAGGCCGACGTAGTCCTTATCAACAAGATCGATCTTGCGCCATACATCGATTTCGATCTTGACAGAGTCATCAAAGATATAAAAGCCGTAAACCATGAAGCACCTATTTTCCAACTTTCAGCGACAACCGGCGATGGGATGCAGCAATGGTACGATTGGCTCGTCGCACAAATTAAATGCAAAAAGTGAACGTTAAAATTTGATCGAATGGGAGGTGCTCTATGCGTATCAATTCATTCAATAACCACATCATTTCCGCAACTTTCTGTGCATCCATAATATTTGCCGCGACACTGATCGTTTCACCGGCAGCAGCAGATGACTGGAGCATTGCGGGCGATTCACTGAAAACCCGCTGGGCCAACGAAGTTTCGCCGGAAAATGCTCACCCGGAGTATCCACGCCCGCAAATGGAACGATCCGACTGGGCAAATCTTAACGGTCTCTGGGAATACGCTATAACCGCTAAAGACGCAAAACAGCCAACAGACTTTGACGGCCAAATACTCGTGCCATTCTGTATAGAGTCCGCGCTTTCAGGCGTAATGAAAACGGTTGGCCCGAACAATCGGCTGTGGTATAAAAAAACTTTCACGGTACCAAGCCAATGGAAAAAAGAAAGACTGCTCCTACATTTTGGTGCTGTCGACTGGGATACTGAGGTATTCGTAAACGGTAGATCCATCGGAGCACACAAAGGCGGCTACGATCCGTTTTCATTCGATATTACCGATGCTGTCGCAAAGGGTAAAACGCAGGAAATAGTAGTCTCTGTCTTGGATCCGACAGACGCAGGTTACCAGCCGCGCGGCAAGCAGGTTCAAAAACCACGCGGCATCTGGTACACTTCCGTAACAGGAATCTGGCAGACAGTATGGATCGAGTCCGTACCA
>DAOWHR010000193.1 GCA_030641315.1 Anaerohalosphaeraceae bacterium
AAGCGTTTAGCTCCATCGCAGATCGTAATCGACATGGTAAAGATGGCAGAACATGACGATATAAAAGCAGAATATGACGGCCTTTACTGGTAAAAAAGATAGTAGTTCAATATTTGGAGATATATAATGAAAGTTCTGCTTGTAAATGCACCGCCAATAAAAATGATCGGCATTACAGGGCAAATCTATCCGCCTTTGGGGATATTATATTTAGCTTCTTATGTTCGTTCAAAAAGAAACGATCTGGACATATCCGTCTTAGACGGATATGTGGAGGACAAACATGATTTCGTAAATAAGATTATCGATTTTGCGCCTGATGTACTTGGAGTTTCGTTTACTACTCAGGCCGCTTCGGGTGCCTTTGCTCTGATCAAAGAAGTTAAACAAAGAAACAAAAATATTTTCATCGTAATAGGCGGCCCTCACACCACTGCCATGCCGGAAGATTGTTTTGACAAGTCGCAGCCTGATATCGCGGTCCTTGGTGAAGGTGAGAAAACCTTTGATGAGATATTGACAAAATTCCAGAACGCTTATGCTGATATATCATCAATTGCAGGAACAATGGTTAAGAAAAATGGCGTTCTTATAAGAAACAATACCAGACCTCTGATCGAAAACCTGGACGAACTGCCGTTTCCTGCCAGGGACCTGGTTGATATTAGAAAATACCCCGGCTATATGTATAAAAAATTCAGCAGGGACACATCATTGCTTTCCGCAAGAGGGTGTCCGTTCAATTGCCTTTATTGCTCCAATCCGGTCTGGAAACAGCAAAAGCCATGGTACCGGCTGAGATCTCCCAAAAACGTCGCAGATGAGATGCAGTTCATTAAAGATGAATATAACATAAGGGAGTTCTTTGATCAGACGGACGAATTTAACGGCAGCAAAAAATGGGCCGAGCAGATGTGTGATGAGATCATCAGCAGGGATATGGATATCGTATTTAAGGCACAGATGAGAGTCGATAATGTTGACGGTGAATTGGTAGCGAAGTTGAAAAAGGCAGGTCTGTGGATGGTTCTCTTTGGACTGGAAAGTTGCCATGACAGGACACTGAAAGGTATCAATAAAAAACAAACCAGGGAAATGATGGACCGTGCGATGGATACGTTCAAAGAAACCGGCATTAAATGCTTTGGTTTATTTATGGGCTTCAATGTATGGGAGACGGATGGAAGGTTGTGTTATGAAAATAAGGCGGATACGTTGTGCACACTCAGCTATATTAAAAATTTAATAAAAGATAATAAGTTACATTTGTTCGGTTGGTCAATGACTACGCCGTATCCAGGCAGCCAATTGTATGATATTGCCATTCGGCATAATTTAATTGACAGAAAATATATAGGCAACTGGGAATATTTTGATTCTGGTTCAATTTTCATAATGAAACTGCCTGATGTCAGTTCCGATGACTGGGCCGAAGTAATAAATTCAGGAAAAAAACTTCAGGCCAAAATGCTTCTCCGTAGCGGAACTTTTAATATCAAATCAATTCCTATTTATGTAAAAAAAGCATGGTACCTGACCCGTCAGAATATCCAGAGAAAGTATGAAAAAATATGCTGAACAGTTCATTAGGTTCGAGTTGACGTCTAAAGGGTAGTAAATTACTGAGACTAATATCGCAACGTCACCAGCGGCATTGCATAGTTACACAGAAACAGAAATTTTCAATCACTGGCAATGATAAGGAGAAAAAATGGATATTACTTATGATACCAAAGTTTTTATAGCAGGCTGCGGGGGTATGCTTGGAGAAGCTGTTTATAAACGGTTCGTCGATTCCTGCAATGTCCTTGCGACTGATATTGACCTCAACGAACCCTGGCTTGAATACGCCGATGTTCGTGATCTTGATGGAATGTTAAGGCTGGTGAGGCAATTTGATCCCGATCTGATCATCAATCTTGCCGCCTTGACAGATCTGGAATATTGTGAGCGCAACCCCGACGATGCGTGGCAGACAAATGCACTTGGGGCTGAAAATATGGCACTCATATCCCAAATGCTGGATGTTCGGCATGTGTATATTTCGACGGCTGGCATCTTTGACGGCCAGCAGGAATTCTATAACGATTTTGATGAGCCTAATCCGCTGTCAATATACGGAAAGGCAAAGTACTATGGCGAGCGGACAGTCGAAAAGATGCTTAGCAAATATTTCATTTTCCGTGCTGGATGGATGATGGGTGGGTGTGAAAAGGATAAAAAATTCATTAACAAGATATTCAAACAGATCATCGCAGGCAAAAATAAATTGGCTGTTGTTGACGATAAGCTTGGTACGCCGACATACACTTATGATTTTGCCGACAGCATCTTTAGGATCATGCAGTTCGATTATTACGGTATATACAACATGACGTGCAAGGGCAGTTGTTCGAGATATGATGTGGCGATGGAGTTTTTAAGTGCAATAGGGATGGATGATAAAGTGACTATTGAGGTAGTCGACTCGGATTATTTCAGCAAGGAGTACTTCGCGCCGCGGCCTCACTCGGAAAAACTCGTCAGCATGAAATTGGATGCTCGTAATATATATTACATGCGAGATTGGAAGCAATGTCTTAATGAGTATTCGCAGCATTTTAAACAGGTACTCAAAGAGCAGGCAGTGCTGGAGGTATGATCGGACAGAACGTTTTCCACAGGAGGCTGCTATGGCGGCTGGCAAAAAAAAGATAGCTATCATGGGCATCAGGGGCGTCCCGTCAAATTATGGCGGATTTGAAACGTGTGCCGAACAGACTGCAGTAAGGTACTCAGTGGACCACAAGGTGTATGTCTTTTGCAGAAAACACTGTGCTTATAAGGAGGGCCACAAATACAGAGGTATAAATCTGATCACCTTGCCGTCATTAAACATCAGGTCCTGGATAGATACCCTTTCTCATACATTCCTTTGCGCTTTGTATGTTCTGTTCAGGCCTGATATTAAAATCATCCATCTTTATAGCGAGGTTAATTTCCCCGTCATCCTGATGCTGAGGCTCTTCGGAAAAAAGGTCGTTGTTACCGTAGACGGTCTTCAGTGGAAACGTGTTCAATGGGGAAGAATGGCCAAGCTTTATTACAGACTCTCAGCGTACTGCTGCGCCAAACTTGCCGAAATTGTTGTAACAGATTCAAAATTGATACAGAAGCATTACCAGGACAATTATGGCGGAAGGATCGAATACATTCCGTACGGCTCGGACTTTACATGCCGACAGGGTCAGCAGTGTCTTGAGAAATTTGGTCTGAAACCCAGGAAGTACATACTCTTTGTCGGCAGACTGGTTCCCGACAAAGGTGTTTACGAACTTATAACAACCTATAACAAGTTGGAAACGGATATTCCGCTTGTGATCGTTGGCGACGATCCGTCATATACCGACTACATTAAAAAACTGAAAGACACGGCAAACAGCAATGTGATCTTTACCGGTTATGTTTTTGGTCAGGATTATTTATTGCTCAATAAGTACCCGAGTTTTTATGTCTCTGCATCATTCATTGAAGGTACATCGCCTGCATTGGTTGCTGCTATGGGAATGGGCAACTGCGTGCTGGTGAACGGCATAGTTGAAAATCTTGAAACGATCCTGGATGCCGGGCTTGCTTATGAAGAAAATAATTTCGACGATCTGAAAGAAAAAATGGAGTTATTGCTCAGTGATGAAAAGCTTGTTGCCCAATACAGATCCAAAGCATATCATCATGCACAGGCACATTATAACTGGGATGCGATCTCAAAACGGTACATGGATCTGTTTTTTGAAAATCGTTTAAATCCACGCACAGAACACAACCCGTCTATGCTTGATGGCTAAGTTCCCAGGACATTGGATTGCCAAAGATATACCCTTAAGGGTAGTAAACGTCCGCGGTGAAAAATGTAATGGTTTATTCAAGAGCAACTTACCGCGAACAAAACGGGAGTTTTCAATTGTGATCAGTATAACCTGGTTATCTATGCTCTAAGAGGTTGTTAGTAAAGATGTTAAATCAGGCAAAAAAAATCCAGATAAACAGTTGCGTAATCAAATCCTGTTGTGTATAATTCCATTGTGGTTCATATTCACCGTTTTTTTGGGACCATGTGCCTTTTATTAGGGACAAAAAAGTTCTTAGCTCAATAAGGAACTTGAATATGGATGTGGTTATTGCCGATGATCATGGCATCATAAGGCAGGGCTTGCGAAACTTTCTGGAAAAACAGGAGGGTATCAAGGTTGTAGGGGAGGCTCAAAACGGCCTTGAAGCAGTCCAGTTGGCAGGGCTTCTCATGCCGGATATAATAATCATGGATATCACCATGCCGGAGATGAACGGCATTGTTGCTGCCAGTCGAGTTCGTAAAGAACATCCTGACATTAAGATCATCGCCCTTTCAATGCACATGGAAAAACATTTCATACTTGAGATGCTGGCAGCCGGGGCACATGGCTATGTACCGAAAACGTATTGCTTTGATGAAGTGCTAAGAGCAATACATGGTGTCGCTGCTGAAGACTATTACATTAGCCCTGCGGTAACCGAGATCATTCTCGATGACTACGTTAAGGAGGAGACAACAAATGCTGATTTGGACGAGACTGGCCTTGGTGATGACGAACTTCAATTTGTAAGGTTTCTTTCAGAAGGCAAAACCACCAAGCAGATCGCTTTGTTATTGCATATAAGCCCCAAGACTGCCGATGCAAAACGCAGAAAAATTATGAAGCAACTTCACATTGACAGTCTCGCCGATCTGACCAAATTTGCTATCTGTAAGGGATTGACTTCCGCAGAGTACTAATCGTCACATGGCCTCCTTCAGTCTGTTGCCCAATCACGAATGTTCCCTAGTGACCAGTCCCGGTCGATTGTGTTTTGACAGGGAAGAACTTGGCAAGGTTCTTGCCAATGGGGATCATAAGAAGGGGAGAGGGAGACCGAGGAAGGGTTGAGTGGGACTAAGCACAGCCTATCCGTACTTGATTATATCCCTTTTTCCTGTTAAACTATGGACGTTTCAGTAAGACTTCTAGCATATGACCGATCTGAAAGGATTTCCATGGAGTTGTGGGAGATAATTAAAAAGGGAGATGCAGGCGAGCTAAAAAGATTAATTGCCTCTGGCTATGATGTCAAACAAGGTGATGAAGATGGAAGCACGCTCTTGCACCATGCTGCCTGTATGGGTAGTAGTGAGATGATCCAGCTATTGCTGGAAGCGGGTTCGGAAGTCAACTCATGTGATTCCGCTGGATCTACACCTTTACTGGAAGCCGTTCAGGAAAATCGGAAGGATATAGTGCAGTTGCTTTTATCTCGAGGGGCAGATTCTAATCTTGGCAGAGATATGAATGGAAAAGCTCTGCACTATGCCGCCAGTAACGGTGATGTGGCTATTGGGCGTTTACTTCTTGAGCATAAAGCTGATGTCAATGCATTGGATAATGAAGCAGACTGTTGGACTCCATTGCATTATGCCACCTATAATAATCACCTAGATTTCACTAAGATACTTGTAGAATCTGGTTCAGATATATTTGCCTACGCAGGTTTAGATTGGCCACTGGACTTGGCACTTGACCAAGGACATAAGGATGTTGCTAAATATCTCTATATGATAGTTGAAAATGCACATCCTGGATCACTGGGAACTCCTTTACATGCGGCAGCAGGGCTAAGAGATAAAACTCTGATGATGCAAATAACAGGTGGAGACTACTCAATTGACATATGTGATTATGCTTCACGAACACCACTGCACTGGACCGTAGGACGGGACCGTATGCTGTTCTTTCGAATCATCCTTGAGGCACATGCGAGGAAGATTACGCTCCAATTGCCATCGAAATTCAGACGAGGTGATGTTCGAACAACTATCGAATTCCTGTTGAAAAAGGGAGCAAAAATTGAAGCGAAAGATCACGCCAATAATACACCGTTATTGACTGCTCTTCAATGGGGAAAGGAAGATGCGGCGGAGGTTCTGCTTGATCATAATGCAGATGTAAATGCTTCAGATGACTCTGGATGGACACCAGTAATTTTAGCTGCCAGCGGAGGTCGCTTAAATCTCCTAAAAACTCTTTTAAAGAGAGGTGCAAATCTAAATTCAATCCGCAACGGATGGAATGCCTTGAATCATGCCTGCCATCATGGTAAGAAAGCAGAAGCACAATTTCTTCTTGACTGTGGAATGGATGTAAACGGTCCCAAGCAAGATACCCACTTACCTTATCCCTTATTTTCAGCAATATTCATGAAGCATACTTCAATAGTGAAATTATTGTTGGAGCGTGGAGCAGACATCAACCTGAAAGATAGTAGTGGTGATGATGCATATTCAATTGCACGAGGCAATACGAAGATTATTGACATGCTAAAGCAAGCTTAAGCTGTTGACAATTATTGTGCTATAAACTATTAACTGGTTAGAAATCTTGTAACATATTGGCTAAGATAGAGTCTATGTATATTAACAACTGTATCGATTGTAATGGCAATGGAGCATAACCTGTAATCAAAAGGAATATTATGGAAAAGCGTTGGCATCGTAGATTATTTCATGGTCCTGTTCTGTTATTTTTAATATTAACATTTGCACCATTGTATTTATATGTAATCATTAGAAATTCATTCCCGAATAAAAAGTTAAAACTGTTTCTAGTTGTATGTGGAGTCATATTTTCATTAATCCAGATCTTACTAGCAGGAGCCATTTTGTTCCTTAACAGGACGGAGTTATTCTTACCACCATGGTCAGATAAGATATTTTTGTTATGGGCAGCTACTGTTTGTATAATATTTCTAGTGATGGTATCTATTTGCCAATACATCAAACAGAAATTAACTAGGTGGATTTTTTGTTTGTCTGCTGTGATTGCTGTCTTTGCAGTCTTTCTATATATGTCTAACCCAATGGATTATATTTATGCTTTTGGATTTCGTCTCCCAGTAAATGCCACGGTAATTGCTCATTTTGATAATAATATTGAAGAATATAAAGAATGCGGTAATTATATCATAGCAGGTAAAATGCAAGCGACTGATGTGCCTAATGTAAGCTCAGAATCTAATAATATTATAATAGAAGAATATCAATTTGCTTTACCAGAGTCTTTTGAAAAAAAAGAAGCAAAATATTGTTTGGCAAAAATCACTTCTGATGAATCAAGAATCTTGTTTTTTAAGCCGTACGATTTCTTAGAAGAATTGAATAAAGCGACTGTTCAAACTGCTGGATTCATGAAAAGTGATGAAATTCAAGCAGCCAATAATTTTGCCGATAATTATGAGTTGATACATGAGATGTTAATGACCACGTTTGATGATGTTAGAGAAACAGATACCTTTGAGTCTCTGGCAAGAAAAGAAATGCTGTATGTGACCAAAGTAACAGCATTAGCTATGTTGCCTCCTGTTTATGAATTTGATAATGGGGACGTAAAAGGTTTTCTAGGAAAAAATAAGGCAAAAGTATTTGATGACAAAAACAGATTACTCTTTGATATCACCATATGGAGCGATACTCCAACAGATAATGCGAAAGCAATGACAGAATATCTCAAACAAATCGTATTTTCTATTCGAAAAAATAGTAAATAATCCCCTATCGACATAATCGATAGTTAGGAATCCTGCCTTATGGGTGTCCCAATAAGAGTAAAACAAAGATGGTAGGTGTAGCACAGAATTAATAATTCTTTTCTGAGTAATGATGTCCTTATCTTCCCACTGGACAACTGAGGATTGTCCCTGAGGTGCTAAACAGATGGCGGACACTTGGTTTGCCAGTTCTGCATACATACTGCATACAAATAAATAGTGTTAATTATTTTATCATTTCTATGTCCATGAAAAAAGCGTCGTAAGTGTTGCTCTTACAACGCCTTGATAAACTCCTCGAGTAGGACTCGAACCTACGACCTCGAGGATCACAGCAGCTCCACCATCGGTTATTTTTAATTTTGTAAGTATCTGGAAATACTAGATTTATGATATATACCCTTTTCCAGTAAGAAGTTAGAAATCACTCCAAAGTCCCTTCTAGTCCCCCCTACTACTTTCTAATACTGTCTAATTCCTATTTAATTTGACCATTCTGCGTAAAAACTGCGTAAAAGTTTCTTTAAAACCAGCGAATAAGCTGGATTATATTTGAAAGTGAAAGATATTCTGGTATAGGTTATTAAGTAATAGTTATTGTATTTGGAGTTGTTTTCATTATGGCTGGAAGAAGAAAAAGACCTACCTTGAGATTCTCTAAAGGATATTGGATCACCACTATCTATAGACCAAATGGAGTTAGAGGTACTGTCTCATTTGGTACAACAGAAACACGGAGAGAATCAGATATCAGGATTGCTTTTGAAAGATGGATAGAACTGTATCAAGAGTATCCTTCAAAGACCTTATCATTCTCCAGTCCCTATGAAGCACTTGAGGTGCTAAACAGATGACGGACACTTGGTGAGAGGTTATACTGCTCACATTTACAAGGAGCATCCGTCATGGCAAAGTACCGAAAGTACAGCAAAGAGTTTAAATTACAGGCAGCAAAATTAGTTACAGAACAG
>DAOWHR010000373.1 GCA_030641315.1 Anaerohalosphaeraceae bacterium
ACGTTATCTCCGCCGAAAAAGAAAACCGTCTACCGATAGGCGGCCTCCACACAAAAGCTGCCGCCGCCGCGATGGCGGTTATGCACACATGCAACTCAATGTCAGTCGTCTGCGCCGCACCCACTGGCGGCGCCGCCGGTGTAATACCCGGAACTGTCGTAACCCTCGCAAACGAATTCAACATCGAACCCGAACGCGCCGCCATGATGCTTTTAGCTGCTTCCGCGATTGGACTCATCGTCGCCAAACGAGCAACATTCGCCGCCGAAGTAGCAGGCTGTCAGGTTGAGATCGGCGCCGCCGGAGCAATGGCCGCCGCTGCCGTCGTCGAATTCGCCAACGGCTCACCCGCCCAGGCCGCCGACGCCGCAGCCATAGCGTTCCAGAACACAATGGGTTCCGTCTGCGACCTCGTCCAGGGTATGTGCGAAATCCCCTGCCACACAAGAAACGCCGTCGCCGCCTCAAACGCCTTCGTCTGTGCCGACCTCATCGTAGGCGGCTACAAAAACCACATCCCCCTCGACGAAACAATCGACGCGGTCTACCACACAGGCAAACTCCTCCCCCCCCAGCTAAGATGCACCGCACTCGGAGGAATAGCGATCACCCCGTCAGCACTCGCAATGAAAACAAGATCATAATCTTCAGAGGCCCGACCGTAAGGAAGGGCGTAAGAAAGGTAACAAAAAAGTGACTGCACAAACATCAATAACAATCCTTTCCGCAAAAGACATCGCCCTCGCTCTCCCCATCACCGACGCGATCGATGCAATGCGAACCGCCTTCACCCAGCTCGCCGAAGGCAAAACCCAAATGCCCATACGCGCCCACATCGAAATCCCCGAAAAATCGGGTACCGCGCTCTTCATGCCCTCGTACGCCCCCGGCATCGGCAACATCTGCATTAAGACAGTTACCCTCTTCGAAGATAACCCAACTCAACACCTCCCCTTCATCCAGGGCATGGTCTGCCTCTTCGATGGCACAAACGGCTCACCGCTTGCCATTCTCGACGCAGCAACCCTAACCTCGCTAAGGACCGGCGCAGCATCGGGCCTCGCAACCGACCTGCTCGCAAGACAGGACGCCTCAACGGTCGCAATTTTTGGTGCAGGCGTCCAGGCCCGTACCCAACTCCGCGCCGTCTGCGCAGTAAGAGCCATCAAAAAAGCTTTCGTCTTCGATCTTGATCCCGCCCGCGCCAAAACCTTCGCCAACGAAATGTCCGCATCGCTCAACATCGATGTCAAACCAGCCGACTCACCCCAGCATGCCTTAAGCACCGCCGACATCGTATGCACCGCGACAGTCTCGTCCGCCCCCGTCTTCGATGATGCTCATCTCCCCGCGGGCACTCACATAAACGCCGTAGGCTCATACAAACCCCATGTCCAGGAAATTCCCGCACAGACTGTCATCCGCTCGAAGATCGTCGTCGACCACAAAGAATCAGCCCTCGCAGAAACCGGCGACCTGATAATCCCCATAAACGATAACCAAATAACCCCCGACGATATTCACGCAGAACTAGGCGATATTCTAACCGGCACCGCCCCAGCCAGAACCTCACCCGACGAAATAACCTTCTTCAAATCCGTGGGCCTCGCAATACAGGACCTCGCCGCCGCAACCGCCGCACTGAATAACGCAAAAACAAAAAAACTAGGCCAAACCATAAGCCTCTAATTGCCTTTTCTCCAGTGCATTCCATCCAAAATAATTAGCTCCCTTTTCCTCGAAAAGGGGGTCAGACGTAATTACAAAACAACAAAATCTTCGGTATCACAGGTCAATCCGCCTGCCGCAGGACATACCCGATCCTTGTTCGCAGACTATTCTCATCAAAACAATAACGAACATCATACCCGCCTGTCCACACCTTACCGACAAAACCATTTATACCCAAAGCGTATGTTGAGGCTCTTTTGTAACGATGGACAATTTTCCCGATTGGAATATTTGTGTTTAAAACCACAATATGCACATGATTCGAACGCACCGTAATTGCCAATAATTCCTGCTTGATCCTTTTGGAAGATTCAACTATCGCTCCCCGTACAATCGCCCTTTGATCATCGTTCATCCAAATCGCACTTTGCTTTAAGCTCTGATTATTTTTTTGTAAAAGTCCGGAACTTCCTTTCATAATAACACTATCCTTAACCCACCCACGCTCATCACCCTGTAACCACGTCCCATACGTCGTCCACGTCAACATATAACCAACAACTCGCCCCACAGAGATCTCTCCAATATAATTAGCTCCCTTTTCCTCGAAAAGGGAGTCAAACGTAATTTAAAAACAATAAAACACCAACGCTTTAAATAAAATTCAACGCAACCTGAATCAAAAAAAACATCCGCCCGCCGCCCGGGGTACGCACTGATAAAAGAAGCAAAAAAACACCAACGCCTTAAATAAAATTTAACGCAACAAAACCAAAAAAACGTCAAACGTAAAAAAAAACCTCCCGGCTGACTCACTGTACTGACCGCAATAATGCCTCCTCCATTTTCTTCTCCCGCCTGTTGCCGCACACCATTATTAAAATAGCTGGTACAAATATCACCGCAACTATGAAGTAAAAATAAACATCCCTGTATTTTTCGCTGACAAAATTTGCACTATACATCATCGCAAAACTGAGAGGACCTATGCCAATTAAATACACCGCTGCCAATTTAGGTATACCTCTACCCTTGAAATAATATTTTCCAGGATTCTCGACCTGTCGAACTCGTCCCTCGATCGTCCGAACAATATCCTCAGCGTCATCTCCTTCAGGCAGGATAATTCTTACATTTCTCCCAGGCACCCTGAACCTGATAACAGTAAGCCCATCCAGCCCCTCGATCTCATCGAACCAGAAACATTTGATTTTATCCCACCTTTCAGTACTCGGCCCCTTGAAAGTAATTCCCTTCTCAGTGATCCTGTATTTAACCGTCTCAAATTTATTCAGCCATGCAAAGAAAACCGGCATAACTCCCGTAATTAAAATCACCGCCAACCCAAAAACCAAAAACATCTTCTCCCAGTTGAAGTCAAACTCAGCAGGCACAAAACGTTTTAACATCAAATAAGCTGGCAATCCCAGCCCAACACTCAATATCACGCCCAACCGAAATATTTTCTTCGCCAGCTTATACCCTTCACAAGATTCGTAGAGACTAACCAGTTTGGGACGCTCCCATTCATGCAATACGTCATATTTGCTTAACATCTGCATATATCCTCAAGATAGTTCCAAAACCTAAAACAGCCCAGACCAAAGGCCAGATTCTATTATTGAAGCCCGAATATTATTCAATATTGTCGTCAGATTCATTTAGTCCGATACGGTTGAATCCGCTTTTCTCCAAGTATTTATTTCTTACCATCAGGAACATCGGTGTGCCTTTAATTTCAAACATAGAATATTTATCTTTATTTAAATACCAAGGTACTTTAACCGATTTTGAATCAGATATGTTACTCCAGGGTACAAAAGCCGCTCTGCGATCAAGGATAGTATACCCGGGAACAAACTCTCGAATCAGTAAGCCCTTTGTTGTACCTCTATATTGATATCTTAGTGGAATATGCCCAGGCCTGTCTTTCATATAACAGTATAGAAATTTCCTGTCATAGAAATCCCACTCATCAAGATCGACCGGCACAGAAAAAGAAAATACTGCCTTTTGAAAATTCGGAGTTACAGATCGAATAGTCCCTAAAGTACCAGCCGCGCATAAATAATACCATAAGCAAATAAAAATGATAAGAAACAAATACGTTGACACGGTTTTGCTCCAGACTTGATCGTTCTTAGCTTAGAGAATTATAATATCGTTCAGCTTTCTTATTACGCCTGAGGGCAAAGCTATACGAGCCAAGAGGAAAGTATAACATAAAAACGACGAACCAACAGATACACATATAATTACTGCCACCAATAAACAGATATATTAAAAACAGGTAAATGGTAATAAAGAATAATTGTGAAAAACAAGATATTTCACCCTTCATCTTACTCAGAACTAGTGCTCTTCTAGTTCCTTGGCCAAGTTTATGTTGAACCTCTGGAACAAGATTTTTATTAGAGTATTTTCTAATTGCTAATTTTTCTATTCTTTCTGTCAAGGTTGAGGCTATTGGCTGGTTAATTAAACCAACAATATATGAAATGAACATCATTACAAGAATATCAGTGGCACCTATGCTGAAAATGTGACCGTAAAGGAAGAATCTTAGAGAGAATACAAATACAAGGCCCGGAATAAATCTGGCATAAAAATCATACCAGACATCGGGTATTTTCAGTTCCGTAATAGTTTTTCCGTCCATCTTTTTTCCTTAAGAATAGAGTTGTATCAAATAGTTCACTAAAATGAATGTGATATTTCAAATCCTAATCTTTTCTTCGCGTCCTTCGTGGTTCAAAATAGCTTTTAAAACGAAACCAAATCCGCCAAAAAAACTCACCGCTTTCTAAAATCCCAAATCCCAAATTCCAAATTCCAAATTCCAAATTCCAAATTCCAAATTCCAAATTCCAAATCAATCATCTGTGTTAATCTGTGTAAAATCTGAGAAATCTGTGGCCAATTTTTATCTTTTTTAATCAGCGAAATCCGTAGTTAAAAATTCCTGTCAAAGCAGTTTTTCATCCGCGGCTCAATTCTTTTAATTAGTACCCGCTCTGATAAACCTCCGGCATAAACAGACAGAAATACAGATTCGTCAGCGGGATCATAAACGGCAGCCCAACCGAGAACCAGTACCCAAGCCTGAACGTGATCCGCCTGAAACGTCTAACATCATTAGGCTTAAACTTTTTCTCAGCCCACAGGCCAAGTCCATAAAACATGTTCGCCATCCACATCATAATCAGAAAACAGATCGATTGACCTCCAATCGCCAATATAGTCATCTCACCGACCTCAACATTATTGATTGTCTCGCTGAACAGATCAATAACGATATGATTGCAAACAAACGCAGAAATCCCCGCAACCACCAGTGAAATATTATACAGCCACCGCTTACCCAGCCACCAGTCCTCGTCTCTGGGATGTCCATCAATTACGTACATTGCATCTCTCTCAAAACACGCGTTAGAAAAACTTTCGCCGAACATCACTGATCTTACCAAACCCGCCTTGAATTATCAAGAATATAATCTTTACGATCTATTCCACAAAACACACTCGGCTAAAATATAACAATCATTCAATATTGTTATCAGATGAATCTTTGCACAGAGCACAATGTGAGTTGAAACCGCTTCTGTCCAGATATTTATTTCTTACTACAAGAAGCATCGATGTGCCATTTACCTCAAAAAATGTGCTATACTTCCTCATCATGTTCCAGCTTAACCAGAAACTCAAATACCAGGGAAGTTTTATCGACCTCGGTTCTGACAATGCGTTCCAGGGTACAAAAATTGCTCTACGCTTCAGGAAATAACAGCCAAATGTATACTCTTGGATCAGCACACCTTTTGTTGTACCTTTGAATTCATATCTTTGAGGTAGACGACCGGGGCTATCTTGCATGCCGCACATTAGAAACTTCTTGCCATAGAAATCCCAATCATCAAGGCCGCACGGCACAGGAAAAGAATTAACTGCCTTACAAAAATTCGGTGACGTAGACCGCACCTCCCAAAACATCATTGCTTGGAGTAAGATGGAACCTGCAAACAATATAATTAAATATAACATGCTATCAGGCACGGTTTTGTCTCCATAAAAACGCAAACCTTTAAACACTCTGCATATCCTAAGACGCAGATCATAAAGTATCGTTACAATAATCCCGCATATTTCACAATAAATCCACAGAAAAACAACCAACATTCTACAGCAGCTTTTATCGAATACCTGCACAAATTAAAAAAAAATCCCCTCGCTTTCCTTCAGTGCAATTCCGTGTATTTCCGCCCGCCGTGCAGTGCCCGCTTGCCATGCTGTGCTTGTCGCAGCAGGTCGCGGCAGGTGGTCAATCTTGTGCTTTTTAATTCGCGTCCATTAGTGTCAATTCGTGGTACCTCCCAATCATCGCCACCAGCGATTCCCCCAATCACCTGTCATCCCAGCAAACGACTGCCATCCCAGCAATCACCTGTCATCCCAGCGAAGGCTGGGACCCACGGCCAACGACTACAAAGCCCCCCCCCAAAAGCCACCCCAGCAATGATTCCCGGCGAGAATGGGTATCCCAAAAACTCGTCGGAGCCGACCATCATTGCGGACCAAATCCAACAAACATCCCCCACCACATACAACCTCCATCATAGAACAAATCCAAAACAACCCCAGCACAAATCAGAACAAAAATCTACAATTCCAAATAAATTCCCCCGCAGTTTTTCCGTATAATTCCGTGCATTCCGTGGTTAATTTTTGCCCCTTAATCTTTAAAAACAATCCGTGTAAATCAGCGTAATCCGCGGTTTAAAAATCCCAATTCCCAATTCCCAAATTCCAAATTAATTGACATTCCCCACCAACTCAAAGCGGTCGAAAAAGAAATCCCCACCAGATAAAACAAAAAAAACTCCCCTTCGCAACCTTCACGGCAAATCATTACATCACAACAACTTACCAAATCGCAAATACCCAAACCCCATATAAAACAGATATACCCCACCTCACGACCGGCAAATGCCTCCCACCCACAAAACAAGGATCTCCGTCCCCTTCAAAACTCAGCGATAAACCACTATCCCACAAACACTTACCCCCGTTCCAAGCCTAAAACAAGACAATCTCCACCAACCGACCGCGCAATAAAGCAAGACACCCAAGCCCCACAATAAAACCCCATTAACACCCCAAAACCGCCGATCACCAACCCCCAAACCCTCCCATCTTAGTCCGCAAAAACAAAATCGGCCGGAAAACGGTACAGTTTGGTACACATATCCCGGCCGATAGATTGTTTAGCCCATAAACGGATAACGATAATCGGTAGCCGGAACAAACGTCTCCTTGATCGTCCGCACCGATACCCACCTCTGCAGATTCAGCATCGAACCAGCCTTATCGTTGGTTCCCGAACCGCGCCCGCCGCCAAACGGCTGCTGACCGACAACCGCACCGGTTGGCTTATCGTTCACATAGAAATTACCCGCACTATGTCGAAGCGCATTGATCGCCTTCATAGCAGCATACCGGTCCTGCGACCAGATACACCCCGTTAGAGCATAAATACTCGTGCTGTCACAAAGCTTCAGCGTCTCTTCAAAATCCTCATCTTCATAAACATACACCGTCAGCACCGGTGCGAAGATCTCTTCGACCATCGATTCATACTTAGGATTCGTCGTCTCGATGATCGTCGGTTCGATAAAGTACCCCACGCTGTCATCGCACGTCCCGCCGCAGATAACCTCCGCGTCAGCCGCCTCAACCGCTCTGTCGATAAATCCCTTGGTAGTTTTGTATGCACCCTTATCGATCACAGCGTTAAAGAAATTGCTGAAATCCTGCACGGCCCCCATCGCTATCGTCTGAACCTGTGCCAGCACCTTTTCCTTTATCGCAGGCCACACACTCTTTGGCATATACATCCGCGACAACGCAGAACACTTCTGACCCTGATACTCAAACGCTCCACGAACAATCGCCGTTGAGATCGCGTCAACATCACAAGACGGATGAGCAACCATAAAGTCCTTACCGCCAGTCTCACCGACTATCCGCGGATAGCTCTTATAATTTGCAATATTCCCGCCGATCATCTTCCACATCCCATGGAAAACCTCCGTAGAACCCGTAAAGTGTATCCCCGCAAACAAAGGCGACGCCATAACAGGATCGCCCACCTGACCGCCGGAACCCGGGATGAAGTTAATAACTCCGTCAGGCACTCCAGCCTCCTGCAAAAGCTTCATCAGGAAGTAACTCGAATAAACTGCCGAAGAAGCGGGCTTCCAAAGAACTGTATTACCCATCATAGCCGGTGCCGTAGGCAGGTTGCCAGCGATAGATGTAAAGTTAAACGGAGTAACAGCAAACACAAATCCCTCCAAAGGCCGATGCTCGACATAGTTCAGCATTCCCGTCGGCGAATAGTCCGGCTGCTGCTTGTACAGCTCCTGCATGTAATATGTGTTAAACCGCCAGAAATCGATCAGTTCACAAGCGCTGTCGATCTCTGCCTGATAAGCGTTCTTGCTCTGGTTCAGCATTGTTGCCGCATTAATAATATAGCGGTACTTCGTTGCCAATAGCTCTGCCGCCTTAACAAAGATGCACGCACGCTGCTGATATGGCAGGTTTTCCCACTCAGCCTTAGCCGCCTGCGATGCCTCGATTGCCATCTTGACTTCTTTTTCACCAGCCTTATGATACGTCGCCAGCACATGCTTATGATTGTGCGGCTCGACACAAGTACCAGTATTACCAGTGCGAACTTCTTTACCGCCGATGATCAGCGGGATTTCGATCTGTTCGCTGCCCATCCTGTCAAGTTCCTTCTTGAGCAGCTCACGCTCAGGAGTCCCCGGAGCATAGCTGAAAATTGGTTCATTGATCGGTTTTGGCAGATTGCTGACAGTATTCTGCATTTTGTTACACCTTTCGTAATTTCGCAGGGCATTATGCCCATATAACCCTAATATTTACTCCAATTTTGGCGAAACCGCCATCGGCGCACATTATGCCACAGCATCACGCAGATTCAAGCTGTTTTTCAGAATTGCTGATACTTATCCCAAAATTACCAAACTACGCATTATACTTAACATCCAAAACACTCTTAGGGGGGATTTTTGAGTTTGATTTAATATTCTTGACAAACCTGACGGGAGTAGGTATCATGCAATACACTGGAATCCGTATTTAATTTATTGCATGGAGAAAATGATGAAAGAGTTAACCAAATCTGAAACTTCACTTTTCCTAAGGTTCTTAATTGTTATTGCAATCCTTATGGCGCTTCCTGCAACTATGATTGATTGTGCTAAAGCTGTAACAGTTGATATAGTTGATATTGATCCAATTAACCCAACAGATGCTGATATAATCAAATTAACATCGAGTGGGTGGATAGGCTATGCTTATGACATAGAATTTATTGATGGCTCATCTAACATCTCAGGGAATTCTATCGAGTTAGACTTTTTCTTCTATGACTCAAATCCGACAGGTAATAGATTTCCGGTAGCAGTCGAATGGAGCCAAACTGTTGATATTGCTCCTCTGTCGCCTGGCACATATGATCTTACTTCAACAACCTGGATTTCTTATAACCCGTTGTTAACCAATTATCAGCTTTCCCAAACATATTCAACATCATTCACAGTGGTTCCTGAACCAACCACTGTGTTGATACTTGGTATGGGCGGATTGTTGCTGAGAAAACGCAGAGCATAAAAACCAATACCTGCAAATGTCCAGACTATGGGCTTTCAACTTGACAATTCCACAAGCGAAAAGCTTGGAATGCGCACCACCTTTCCACAAATTACCAGCAAATCCCAATTACATACGATTTTTCTGGAACTTTCATTGCATTGGCCGGTATAACTCAACAAAGACGATCAAAGTTTAATCCAGGCTTTGCTGATGTGCGATGAAAATGAAATTATACAACTTGTCCTCACCGGCTACACCGATCGGTTCCGTCTCATCGTCGAAAGATACCAGAATCCGGTCAGGTCCATGGTGCGTAACTTCTTTTCAAATGGCAATTTAAGCGAAGATATTGCCCAGGAAGTGTTCCTGGCCGCATATAAAAACCTGTCATCCTTCGATCAGAGTCGATGCACTTTTTCGACATGGCTCTTTACGATCACAAAATACAAATGCATCAATGTCCTGCGAAAAAAGAAACCAATAACTGCAGAATCACTCCCGGAAAGAGCAGCAACACCAAACCCAACCGAAAACCTTGAAAATGAGGAATTTCACGCCAGGCTCGATACCGAACTGGATAATTTACCAATAAAATACAAAACGATCTTCATCCTTGCTGAGTTTCAAAACCAAACTTACCAGCAGATCGCACAGATTGAAGCAATAAAAATAGGAACAGTAAGGTCAAGACTGCACCGCGCAAAACAAATGCTTGCCCATGCGCTAAAGGACCTTCAAGGAGATATACGATGAATCGCCAGCAAATATACGACAAATGGAAACAGATGAGATCATCACCGCCAGCCGATCCTGATTTCGCTGACAATGTAATGCAGAAAATTACCGATTTCGAAGCAAAGAAAAGAACGCCGCTTATTAATTTTGATGACCTTATGGAAAAGTTCACGGCCCTGAGATTCGCCAAGCCGACTATCGTGGTCTCCGGAGTGATCATCGGCCTGATTAGAGGCCTGATCATTTTATACACACTCTTTATGCAGACTGCCTGCGTTTCATGAATTCTGTTAAGGAATATAATTATGACAGATCAACTTAATAGTACCAAGCACAGAAGAAAACCACTGACCGCTCTTTCCTTATCTATGATCGAACCCGGACTAGGCCAGATATATTGCGGCAGGCTTGCAAAAGGACTGATATTTATGGTGCTGGGTCTGGCCCCGTTATTGGTGTTGCAGGGGTTGCTCCTTGCAACAAACCTGTTGCTGCCTGCAATTATAGCCGCTTTGACCGCAATGATCCTGATTCAGTTGGTTTCTATGATAGATGCATGGTATCTTGCAAAGCACACAAGGCATGACTATCAGCCAAAAGAATATAACCGCTGTTATGTTTACCTGCTGTTGATGCTGATAAGTACCGGCGGTGGAATCGGATCTGCATTCTATATTAAGGCAAACGTAGCAAACGCTTTCAAAATCGCTTCCAACTCAATGGCACCGACTGTTATGCAGGGAGATCGGGTTCTTACAAACAAACTTGTCTACCGTACTCGTGACCCTAAGATAGGCGATGTTATCGTATTCGCTAACCCCGACGACAGACGGGTAACATATATCAAACGAGTTGTAGCCGTTGCAGGCGATACTGTGCAGATAACTGACGGGGTCCTCTACATAAACGGAACTGCTGTGCAAACCACAAAAGCAGGCCCCATAGAGGTCGAAATTGAGGGCAAAATGATCACCGGAAATGAGTTTATTGAGACAAACGGTGCCTCCCAATACAGTATTTTCTTAGCTGACGAACCTGCGGACATCTGCAAAAAGGATTTTGACTTGATAACGATCCCGAAAAACCACTGCTTCGTAATGGGTGACAACAGAAACATATCGCATGACAGCCGTCACTTCGGCTCGATCCCGCTGATCGCCGTAAAAGGCAGGGTAGAACTAACATACTTCTCTGCAAACCGGTGGCAGAAAAAGGCGGACTGATTCAGGCCGCACAAAAACAAGCTGTATAATCTGAATATTGTACTTTCACGATCTATCTGTTTTAGATATAATTGAGACAGATACACGTTGAGATTGTAATAACTGAGAATTGGAATCTGTTCAGATAAGGTAAATTGAAGTGACTCCAAATATATTTGATGTGCTTTTTTGTTTAACACTTGTCGCCTTATTCTTATCTGTTGCGTCGATATTTATAAACCTCTGGTTTGTGTTTTTTGGCTGGAACCCAAAATACTTCCTCAAAAAATTCTATCTTAAAAAACGTTATGCACTGTTGTTAATTTTTCTTTTGTTGCCTGCCAAAATTTGTATTGAAGGATTGTACTGCAGTCAGTTTGGTTTTAATCCTTCAATTACAAACTCAGACCAAATTGTCGGCAGATGGATTGACGGAGACAATATTATCGACATCTCCGCTGATAGCACATTGATCGCCTCAAATACTGCCGCGCCAGATGATACGCAAAAATATGATTATTACTTGAAACGCCCTGCTATCCACATATCTAAGATTGAAAAGCAAAACCCGGATTACTATCCCGCATGGCAAATAATTACTTACAAAGGTCAATATCGAATTATCGATTACATAGATCCTGATGAATGGATGCAATGTGATGGAGTAATAACCGATCTCGGTTACAGCAGGAGCCAACCGGATAACAATAATGTTATTGATGAAAATTAAAAAGAACTATGAAAGTAAAATTAAAACCAAACATAATAAGAGGCAAAAAAAAATTGCGAATGTTTCTGCATTCCCTTTCACCCGACAAAGAGTATATTGTCATCGGTATTGCGGACGATTATTATACTATTGTTGATGATGATAAGTCGCCCTGTGGGTTTTCACGCAGACAGTTCGATGTTGTTGATCGAACAAAGCCTGATGATTGGGTAACCGAATACGGTGAAGACGGCGAAAGATATATGTTTGCACCAGAGATTGGTGATCCGCCTATCTTTGAGGATTACCATGACTATGACCAAAAGGCAATTAGCAAGTTCTGGCGATATATGCACAAAAAGGGATGGGCATATAAACTGCCCAAACCGCTTCAGCAAATGAAAAAACTTATCATGTCTTTTCCATCAAAAAAACGCCAGTTGTTCTTTAAAATTCTAAACCAACGCATCTCAGGAATAACTGCGATAGATTACTTCTCTTATATCTCAGATGAAAAAGTCCTTGAAAGATTAGTGAACTCAGCCCCACAGGTCAAGAACTGCATCCAGATCATGCAGTTCTTAAGCTCTCAAATTCTTGCTTATGAATATAAAAGCAAACAGCGTTACCCTGATGACGTACTCTTCGACTTCATCGCCGAATACGCAGCTGACGGCCTCCAGCAGACCACATTTCACAGTCTCTGTGAATCGATCATCGAAGAACTGCAATGGAAAGATTAAATGTGTTACCAGGTGAATAAAATATGGGTTATGCGATGTTTATAATTGGTGGTCTGTTGCTTATGTCTGCCTTGATCGTGTACTGGCTCGGATACAGACTGTGCTGCAAAATAGCCAATGCCACCGCTTCCGATCCCGATGGCTTAAATCGCATAGAGACCTGGGAGAGAAACCATCATAATAAAATGTGGAAGAAGCTTAAAAAATACAGCCAGTCTGAAGATGAAGAACTAAAGGCTATGGCAACAAAGGCAATGCGGCTGGATGTAGCACGCATCGTACTATGTTTCGCTGGAATGATCATAATGGCAATAGGTGCAATCCTTTTTTAAGGCAGCCGCAAATAGAATGATGTTATCCAATAAGTGTTTAATTCTTTATAGGTTCAATACATGAAACAGTTTTTAAAATCATCTTCGTTTATTATTGTGCCAATATTATATATGTACTGCATAATTGCACGTTTAAGTATCGTTCAAAGACTTTGCGAAAACTTTCTTCATTACTCTAAAATTCGGATTATATATAACATTGTTTTCATCTCACATTTCCTCTTTATTCTATGCAGCCTGTTTATGCTGTATAGGTTATTCGTCAACAAAACAGGATTCAAACTGCTAAAAGGATTATTTGTGATACTTATTGCAATGTTTGTATGCATGCAAACCGTCCACGATTTTGTAGAGAGCGAAAGGTTGATCGGAGGACAAATCGCACAGGAAAGAAATATCATAGAATTTGGTGAAAAGGTGCTGAATAAAACTGAGGAATCAGAACAAAAGAGGATGCCTGACTGGAATAACTGGAGAGAGGCAATTTCGTATAACGACAACGATGCATTTTTTTTCGGGTATTTAAATTACAATAAAAATGTATCAGGCCAGCTTCTCGAAGACTTATCCCCTCATACAGTTCTAATTGCTCAGCGGGGAAATGGAATGATGACAAATGAAGAATTTGAACAATTCATTAAATTTCAAGTAACCGATGAAGCCTTCTTCATGAAAACATGCAGCCGCGACTACCAGCTTCTATACACAGCCGATTCCAAAGTAGTAGTATACATAAAGCAAAAAGACGAGTATAGGTATTTCGATTCAAACAAAATTGTCAAGGTACAGTGGATTCCGTAATATTGACTCCGCCAACGAAAATTAAAAGGGTCAGGAGTCGTTTTTCTGGCAACCGAGAATTTTGGTAGCATTTTGCGGTCATATTGCCGGTTAATGAAACGATGCCAGGTGATTAAAATATGGGTTATGCGATGTTTATAATTGGCGGTATGTTGTTTATGTCTGCCTTGATCGTGTACTGGCTCGGATACAGACTGTGCTGCAAAATAGCCAAAAAGGCAATGCGGCTGGATGTAGTACGCATCGTACTATGTTTCACTGGCATGATTATAATGGCAATAGGTGGAGGCCTTTTTTAAGATCGCCGAAAATAGAAATCTTGATAGTTCACGTTGAATTTGGTAAAATTATTTGCACCGAAAGGTAGAATAAGAATAATATCTATTACTTTGTCCGCTGTAAATTAATATTAACGAAATATTATGAACTCAGAAATCTTAAGTGAATCCGTACAGGAATTAGATAAACTTTTCAATTTAGTGTATGCTGGTAACGACACAGATATTGTTAACGCAATTCAGCGTCTCACTGTAATCGTAAAAGGCTCCAGGTATGTTTATGTGCGCGACCGTGCGTCAGAAATACTTGACGCACCCTTTACGCATGATACGTTGGACGATATGATAAGGAAGAAGGGGGATCACATTCTTGGTCTGGCAGTTGATCCAAGCCAGAAGGAACTGTTAGATGATGAATTGTCTTTTACGTCATTCCTTATGGACATCCAGGATCTTGGATATGTTTACAGGAAGAATAGTAACAGTGTGGCCTGGAGGTTGCTCGACAACATATTTGAAAGTAACAGTTTTCCCGACAAGATACGCGACTGCGCTGGCATCGAATTAGGATATACGTGGGGGCAACGGTATATCCAAATACATCCATGGACATCAGAAGCAATAATAGCCTTTGTCGCTGCCATAATAGCCGCGGTTGTAGTAGAACTTGGAATAGAGTTGTACTACTCACATTAATAACAAGGTAAACGAAACGGTGTCAGGTACATTTATTCAGGTAGTGTCAAGAAAGACAAGAAAAAGGTTAGCTTCCTGCATTGACGAAGGCCTCCCTTAACGCCTGTTGATTTTTTGTTCTGACCATTCACTATGTTGTTGACGAAGCCACGCAAGCTTGAGTGCTCTTGCACTGTGGTACAAATTCATAGAAGCTTCCAGTTTTTGTTGTGGAGACATCTTTTTCAGATATTCATCTTGTTTCTTATTACATTCCATAAAAAGAATTTTACTTTAATGGGTTAATAATACAAACAAAAATATTGGTAATATTTCGATTTTAATAGAGTACCTTAAAACTGCTATCCTCCATGCGGGCCAAGCCATCCGACATAGTTGATAGAAGTCACGTAACCAATCGCCGGAACAAAATGAATAGTCCGTATTTTCAGTTGTTCTCAGATATGAATTATATTAATTCACCTGCTTTCAAGGACCGCCGAATCATTTTGCCCTCGAACGGTACAATTTGAGAGATGGTATCATTTCTGAACCAGAAGATTAAACCGTGATCGCCATAATAGATTCTGGAAGTGTTACCTTTTCTGTACAGGATGCGTTCGTCATTTTTTCTGCTTAAGCTGGAGGCGTTAATCTCATCAAGAGGTTTTCCATAAGCTTTAAAAACTTCCTGTTTAGACGAAGACATTGAAATGCCGGAATTCAATTTTCCCTTAAAGCCTCGATTCAGATGAATTTCAGACAGTCCGCTGTCCCTTGAGAACAAGAGATCAATTCCGTGCTCTGTGTATCGCAGCATTCTGCCATCAAGGTCTATACGGGCAGGCGAACCCAGGACCGACTGAACAAATTCTGCCGTGCACTGGGGATCATGCAGCTCGATGCCATCGACATTCAAATCATCGACAAAGACAATAGTCATCCGGCTTGAATGCTCGTAAGTCGAAGAGCAGCCGCCAGCAAACAATACGATTGACACCGATAAAAGCAATAAAGATTTCATATGAATCCTTTCCATAAATTACAAATTAAATGCCGCTGATATACGTTGCTATTGTTTTTGCAGCGTTTGGTTTGCTTGCCTTTATTGCGCCCTGTTTCATGGCGTTGCGTTTTTCTTCGTCTGCCATTAAGTCGGTTAAGACTATTAATAGATCTTTCGCTGTCTTTGCTTTATCGTTTGGCAGGTCGTCGACTATAACTGCTGCTCCATGTTTTACAAGCTGCTCGGCGTTTAGGTACTGGTGCTTGTCCTTGTGGTACGGATATGGCAGACATATCACAGGCTTGCCAGCAGCAGCGAATTCGGCAATGCTTACCGCGCCGGCGCGACCTATTATTATCTCGCTTGCCGCATAAAGATTGTGCATGTCATCGCAGTAATCGATAACCTTGCAATTCATGCTGCTGTCAGCGTATCCGCTGTTTACGGATTCATAATTTGCTTTGCCGGTTAAATGAACGATCTGCCAGTCGACTGCGTACTTTTCAAGATCGCCAAGTATTGTCAGCATTGCGTCATTGATATTCTGCGCACCGCTTGACGCACCTGTTACAAGCAGTATCTTCTTATCACGATCAATCGCAAGTGACCTGTACGCTGCATCGGGGTCTGGATTTGAAAACTCGCTTCGCAGTGGACAGCCGACTACTTCAACCTTTTTCGAGTTGCCGCCAAAATGCTTTTTTGTCTCATCGAACTGAACAAATATCTTTGAAGCGTACCTTGCAAGAAACTTATTCGCTTTGCCCGGCACGATATCGACGTTGATCATTACTACCGGTATCTTAAGCTTCTTCGCGGCCAGCACAACGGGCGCAGAAGCGAAGCCGCCGACACCTATTACGGTTGAGTTGTCAGCGATCTTTTCAAGAATGTTTACCGCCATCTGCTTACCGTACATCAGCAAATACAAGAACTTGACAAGCCGAACCGGGTGCACGGATAATCCTTTTGCAGGGATGGGGATAAAGTTGAATTCGGTTTTAGACAGAATGTAATAATCGATAAGACGGTTGCTGCACAGAAATGTTATCTCGCAGTCAGGTTCCATTTGTTTTAGCTGTTGTGCAACAGCGATAGCCGGGTAGATATGCCCGCCTGTCCCGCCGCCCGCAAAGAAGTAATTCTTTTTAGTCATTAACAGCCTCTAAACGCTGGTTGTCCTGGTTTGCTGTTTGTCTTGCAATGTTCAAAAGCACGCCAACCATCGTGGCGGTAAGCAGCATACTTGTGCCGCCTGCACTGATAAACGGCAGCGGTATGCCCTTGGTTGGCAGTACCACGGTCACAACGCCGATGTTGATCGCGGCCTGGATGGTTATGGACAGAACGATTCCCGCTGCGAGCAGTTTGCCGAAGGTGCAGTCGCAGCGTTTAACGAGAATTATTCCAAGTACAAGCAATGCTGTGAACAGGAAAATAACACATGCGGCACCTGCGAAGCCCATTTCTTCGCAAATAATGGCGAATATGAAGTCCGTTGTATCTTCAGGCAGGTGGCCGTACTTGCTGACTCCTCGGCCGTATCCTCTGCCCAGAATACCTGCGGTGCTTATTGCGATAAGCGATTGTTTGGCCTGGTAGGCTAGCTGAGATGGATCGGAGAATGAGGCATAGAACGTTTTTATTCGATTTATACGTGTTGGTGAGCTTAATACCGCCAGCGACAGCAGACCAGCCGCTATCGGAACCGGGGGCAGCAGGAACCTTAGCCAGACCTTGCCTATGAACATCATCAGGAAGCAGAGCAATGCTATAAGTGCTGCTGAGCCAAAGTCTTGTGTTATTATCAGCCCGATGGTTACGGCTGCGACCGTGCAGAGAATTAGGAAGCGGGTTGGGATGAATCGCTTGTAACACTGGTTTATGTTGTCGCCGTACTTATCGAGGAAGGCGGCGAAGAAGAAGATTGTGATCCATTTTGCGAGTTCTGAGGGCTGAAAACTGACTTTTGCGGGGCCGATGGCGATTTCGAGCCAGCGGCGGGATTGGTTTTTGACGACGCCGATGCCTGGTATCAGGACGAGGATCAACAGTAAGATGCTGATCGCTAGCAGGTAGGGGGTGAATGATCGCCAGAAACCATTGCGGGTAAAGGAGAAACGTTTGTAGTCTACGCTAGCGAAAATGTACATTATCGCTACTGCGAGGGGGAAAAAGAGTATTTGTTTTAGGGTTGTGAACTGGTAGAACTGGCGTAAGTCAAGGTTGGTGCTTAGTTTGGCGCCTGCGGAGAAGACGAAGGATGTGCCGATGGCCATGAGGATCAGGACGACCATCTCAATTAGCAGTGATATTCGGCTGTCTTTCGTGGTTTTCAGCATTGAGACTTTAGATTTAATGTTAGTTCAGATATGTTATTGTCGGCAGAAATTGGGTTTTGTCAGTAAAAAACTGAGCGTTTTGATTAAGATTTTTGATTAAGATTTTGGGTGGCCATGGACACCTGGTGAGGTGGGACACTTTTTGGGGCAAAGTGCGTTTTTAGGCTGAAAACGTGGTTTGTTAAGATAGGTAACTTCACTTTTTTGGGGTAAAATTGCCAACTATTGCACTGTTTTTGTCGAAAAGTCACTGTTTTGATCGGAAAATGCGCGAAAATGTACTGGAGTTTGTCGATCTGTCAAGAGCAAGAATTCAATTTCTGGTGTTGCCCAGATTGCCTATTTTGACCATGGTTTTAACGACTGGGTAAGATTTTTGAAACTTTGTTTCGGTAGGTAGTAGATAGTAGTTAGTAGTTAAGGTATGGAATTGGGTTTGTAATTGTGGGGTTGTGCTGTTGAGGCAGTCGTGTGTTACAGGGGGGAATCGCTTTTGGCGATATTGGGGACTTTCTTTTGCACAGAGGGCGCAGAGGACTCAGAGATTTATTAGATTTAATAGATGCTTAATCGCGGAATACACTGAATCACACGGAAGAAAAAAGATAAAACGAACCACGAATTAACGATAAAAGATTGACCACGGAAAAGCAATTTCGCCATGAAGATAATAAAGAAAATGAAGGGAACGAAGATTTGTTTTCTTTTGGGGGAGGTGGTATGTCTTTTTTACTTGCATTGAGATTGCTGAATAAGTATATTGCGATATTGATGCGGGGGCATTTCGGTATTGGAGACATTTTTTGATTAAGAGCGGTAATAATTTTAATATCAATACTGGTCGATATTTGCTGACTGTGGTTGTTTTGGTTTTGTTTTCACAAGGTGGTTTTTGCGGGCCGGAAGAATACCCGACTGTCGAAACAGCAATAGCCATGGCGTATGACGGTGATGTGATTGTTGTTCCTTGCGACGAATGGGAATTTTTGCGTCTTGAGGATATTGATCTGATGGGCAAGGATATTATTGTTAGAAGCGACTGCCCTGATGATTCCAGTTATCTTTGTTCGGCAGGGATCGTTTCCAAAGGTGCAAAGGCCGGAAAAGCGAACAAACGGAAATTCGCGTCAAGTGAACTTATTATAAAGTACAAACAAGACGCTGCTGACAACGAAGCAACACAGTTAATGGATGGTTTGTCGCCCGGCACCAAGCAGGCTTCTTCCTCACTGCAAGAGCTTAACAAGAAATATAAGCTTAAAAAATCCTCTCGTCTTTTCGCGGGCTTTAAAGATGAAATAAAGCAACGGCAAGAAATGAAGCAAATGCCGCCGAAACTTTTAACAAAGAAGCAGCAAGGTGCTGTAAGACGTCAGCGAAGAGTACCCAAAGATGCAAAAGTTCCTGATCTAGACAGAGTTCACGTTCTTAAGTTCGATCAGATGGATGACGTGCAATTGCAGGAGGCCTTGCTGCAATACAAAGCGGACCGGCATGTCGAGTATGCCGAGCTAAATTATACTATCTCAATCAGTCAGGCTCCCAATGATCCTTTTTAACCCGTCCAGTGGGCCCTGAATAACACACATCAGAACTATCCATCCAGCGGTCGATATACTTTGCCGCCTGGTACAACAGATGCTGACATCGACTGTGCTGAAGCATGGGACATAGAAACCGGAGAATCAGAAATTATCGTAGCGGTTCTCGATACAGGCATTGATTATAACCATCGGGACCTGGCAGCGAATATATGGAACAATATTGCCGAATTGAACGGTGTTGCCGGAGTTGATGACGATGGTAAAGGTTACATCGATGACTTTCACGGCTATAACTTCGTCAGCGATAATGGCAACCCAAAGGATGACCGCGGACATGGAACTCATTGTGCAGGGATAATTGCCGCCGAAGGCAACAACGGAGTTGACATTGCCGGGGTATGCTGGCGGGCTAAGATAATGGGATTAAAGGTTCTGGACACAACCGGTCATGGTGATACCTCCTATGCAGCCATGGCAATCTATTACGCGGTAAATAACGGTGCCGATGTTTTGTCAAACAGCTGGGGAGGAGACTACTATTCGCAGGCACTTAAAGATGCGGTTGACTATGCCTATAGTCAGGGAGTGGTAGTAGTTGCTGCGGCAGGTAATAATAACAATACGAAGATTCAATACCCGGCGTATTATGACCATGTGATCTCTGTGGCCGCAACTGATTCGGATGACAACCGCGCTTCCTTTTCGACGTATGGCAGCTGGGTAGATATTGCAGCTCCTGGTGTTGATATACTTTCTTTAAGGGCTAACGGTACTTTGATGGGTTTGGCATACGATAGCTACACCACAATCATGTCAGGTACATCGATGGCGTGTCCGCATGTGGCTGGCGCTAGTGCCTTGCTGTTATCTATTGACAGCGATATTTCAGCAGATGACCTTGAAGCAGCACTTAAAGCCAGTGCTGATCCGATAGCTCCTGAGATATGTCAGTCAGGTCGCCTCAATATTGATGGAGCCATAAATGCGATGGTGGTGTCTAAAGGAAGTGTTCGTCTGGACAGCAGTGTTTACAATTGTTACGGCAAAGCAGCGGTTGAAATTCGAGACCTGGATATCAAAGGTAGTGGCACCCAGAGCCTTGCATTGACTTCCGATGGCGGAGATTCCGAGACGTTGGTCCTAACTGAAACAGATGTCGATACAGGTATTTTCGTGGGACAAATTGATATATCGAGCGATCCTGCGGCAATCGAGGATGGACTTCTGCAAGTTTCTCATGGTCAGATCATTACTGCTTCATACCAGGATGCCGATGACGGCACCGGGGTTGCATCTGTCGTTACTGACACAGCAGATGTTGACTGCCAGATGCCTGCTGTAACGAATGTAGAAGTAGTCGAACTTACATTTAGAACAACAAAGATCCTTGTGGAAACCGATGAGCCGACAAGAGTTCAATTACGAGTTGGCCAGGCTTGCGGCGGCCCGTATACTATTATAAAGAATGACTATGCATTGAGTGCGGTTCATACTATTGAGCTAAGTCAGCTATTATCTCAAACTGATTATTACTTCGTTGTTGAAGTTGCAGATGCGGCTGGCAATGCATCTACGGATGATAATGGTGGCGTGTGTTATTCATTTACTACACCAGAGTTTCTTGGGCTTCGTGTACCGAGTGTATACCCGACGATACAGTCGGCAGTTGATGCGGCGATAGATGGTGATGAGATCATAATCGAAGATGGGATATTTACAGGGCCCGGCAACTACGATATTGACTGTGGGGCATTGGAAATTACCATTCGCAGCGAAAATGGCCCTGATAACTGCATTATAGACTGCCAGGGATTGGGTCGCGGCTTTAATTTTCATGGATATGTTCAGGATGTTCCCGCTGCTGTCATCGATGGAATTACGATAACAAACGGCAATGCTGTATGTGGCGGTGGTGTGTCTTTTGATTTTATAACAAATAAAACACATATACCATTGATCCGAAATTGTGTTATTAAAAACTGCTATGCTGATGAAATGGGAGCAGGGGTCTATATCAGAGGTGGAATACGTCTGAAGATTGATAATTGCGAGCTCTCACATAATGATGGTGACGCGATATATGCCGATGGCGATATTGTCTACGTAAGCAACTGTAAAATCAGGTTAAACTCAGGTTGCGGCACGAATATTTACCTCGGAGATGAAGGCACAAGTGTCATATCGGGTTGTGTTATTTCTGGTAATGGAGGCTCAGGAATGTATAGCTTTATGAGCAATATTGACATCAGCAATTGCTCAATAGCAAATAACAAGCTTAGCGGCATACATCTTTATAATTACGATGAGAAATTTACGGCCTCGGATTGTCTGATAACCAGAAATGGCGCAAGCGGAATCAATACTGGTGGCGAGGGTGCCACTATTAAGAATTGCATTATTGCAGATAATTATTCAGCTAACGATGGTGGAGGTATTCGTTCGGAGTATGGTGATGATCTAGTGGTGAGGAACTGCGTAATTGCCGGAAATCACGCATCCATGACAGGAGGTGGAATTTACAGCAATCAACTGTTTGACAAAACTGAAGCTCATTATGTCAATTGCACGATAATAAACAATACTGCCGGAGAAATGGGCGGCGGTCTGTCTCTGGGCAGTTACACCGTGAATATTTCTAATTGCATAATAGTAGATAATATCTGTGAAAATGGCCCACAGATAGCTGTTCGTAGCGCTGCCTGTGATTCAAATATATCATACAGCAATGTTGAGAGCGGAGCTTTAGGGATATATTACAAATATCCGGGCAGGTTGAGGTGGGGGACTGGCATAATAGATGCAGAAGCACAGTTTGCCCTTTCTGGAGATTATCATTTTCTTAGCGGCTCAGCCTGCATTGACTCTGGTACGAATACACCTCCAGGAGGACTTCAACTGACTGACTTATATGGCCGGTCACGAATTATGGATGGCGATAATAATGGCAGCTCGGTGGCTGATATGGGTGCTTACGAGTTTGAGTATGCTTCTTCGATACCTGTTATTGCCATTGATCGGGAGTTTTTCGAGTTCTATAGTTTTAACGGCCAGCCAAATCCTGAACCTCAGTTTCTTTCCATTCGAAATGCCCTTGGCGGCACACTTAACTGGCAGATAACCGATGACAGTTTCTGGCTTGAGACAAATCCTCAAAGCGGAACCTCAACCGGGCAAGTTGAGCAGGTTGAGATAAAGGTTGATACAACGACATTGTCCCATGGTGAATACGCAGGTATTATCAGCATTTCAGATCCCAATGCCGTTAATGGTGTCAGAACAGTTTTCGTAAAACTGCACATAGCTGACCAGGTGAGGGTGCCGGAAGATTATCCAAACATACAGGCAGCGATAGATGCTCTTGGTGACGGGAGTACAGTTGTCGTTTCCGACGGCACATATACCGGCGTTGGAAATCTTGATATTAATTTCAGAGGTAAAGCTATTACTGTAAAAAGTAAGAATGGCTCGGCAAACTGTATTGTTGATTGTCAGGGATACGGCCGAGGTTTTATATTCGATACTTACGAAGAAAACGATTCAATTCTTGATGGTTTTACAATTACTAATGGTTACAATTCATTATTGGGTGGGGCTATTTATTGCAAGGAGAGCAGTCCTACAATAATGAATTGTGAGATATCCAATAGCCAGTCAGACAAATGGGGTGGGGGTGTGTGTTTTCAGAACAGCTGGGCAAAAATGGTTCGGTGTACTGTAAAGGGAAACGTGTCTGACGGAGATGGGGGGGGAGTATTCTGCTGGCGTGGTGGTAGTGTGACAATTGATAGTTGTACAGTTACAAATAATACAGCGGATGAAGAGGGGGGTGGAATGGCACTAGTTAACGATAACAATGCTGTAGTTGCTAATTGTCTTATTACCAATAACACAGCCGGGACCCTTGGCGGCGGTGTTTTCATACAGAATGGTGTTATACCTTTGACTAATTGTACGTTGTCTGAAAATACAGCGGTTGGTTCTGGTGGTGCTATTTACTTTCATACGGGCAGGGATATTACTTTGCTAAACTGTATTCTATGGGGCAATTCACCTAACGAGATCAATATTTACAGTGGTAAGGTTTCCATTGATTATTGCGATGTTGAGGGAGGTCTTGCTGGTGTGATTGTTGGAGGCTATTCTCCTACACTTAACTGGGGTCCAGATAACTTCGATGTTGACCCAAATTTTGTAGACGAGGGAGACTTCCATCTGGTGAGGGATTCGGTTTGTATGAATGCTGGCAATCCAGATTATGTGCCAGCAGCGGAGGCAACTGATATTGACGGACAGTCTCGTATTCGTTATGGGCGTGTTGACATTGGTGCTGATGAGGTATTCCAGATAGGGGGGGATTTTGAGCCCGATGAAGATGTTGATCTGGTTGACTTTACATTTTTTGCCAGAAGCTGGCTAAGCAATTGTGTAGAACCAGATTGGTGCGACAATGCCGATATTAACCGAAGTGGTGTTGTTGATTTTGGCGATCTTATGATTATGGCGGAGAATTGGCTTGATTAGTGAGTGTTTGGAATAAACAGCCACCAGATTTGGCTGGCGATTAATGTTGTGTTTGTTGTATCGGCCTTCGTTGTTTGTCTTATGACGCATCATAAATGGTGAAGCGTTATTTCTGATGCGTCATAAGACAAACATCTTGTCCTTTTTTGGGTTGGGATGTTTTCTGGTGGTTGTTTGGTTGTGGGGTATTTTGACATCTTGTTATTTTGGGGTTTTATTTACGATTGGTTTGCGTTAATATCATGATAAATCGATGGTCCAACCCCCTGCAATGCAGGGGGCTAATTGTCGCAGGTGGGCCTGCGATCTGGGTTTGATTGGTTATATGTTGTTGGTTTAATTTCTGAAGTTGAAAGCTGGAGATTTATCAAATGGAAGAAAAAGATGAGCATGGTGGTGTTGATGAGTTGTCGCCTGAGGTGCTTCGACGTGCGCTGAAGGCGTTTAAGAAGCGTCTTAAACTTACATCGCTGGATGAAGAGTCGCGGCTTGGGTATAGTCCGCTTACCGGGACAGCTAGTGGTGTTAGTGCAATTCAGCCGCCTAACAAGTATCCGAATGCGGTGTGGGAGGAGTTACACCGACAGGGCAAAGTCCGCAATATTGGGCACGGGTTGTACGAGTTGGTAAAACCAAGAAACTAATCAGGTCGGGCGTCTGATTTGGTTTGGTTTTGGGATTTGTTTTTTTATTGTGATCTGGATGGTTTTGTTGTATTATCTGGGGTATGAAGATACCACTTACTAAAATGGGGCTGCCTCAGGTTGCTGTATTTCCCGGGATGCTGCTGGCTGTTATGGTTTTGATCGGGTTTGCGTGGCATAAGGATATTATCCTTAACGCTAAGGTTGTTCTCGTGATCGAGGTTGTGCTTTTGATCGTTCTGGTTTGGGTTTTGGCGTTTTTTCGTGTTTTTGAGCGTACTATCCCCGAAGGGACGGATATATTGCTATCGCCTGCTGACGGGAAGATATCCGATATTGAGATCGTCGATGAGCCGGAGGTTGGGGGCAAGGCTATCCGGATCGGGATATTTCTGAATATATTCAATGTGCATGTCAACCGTGTGCCGTGCGCGGTGCGGGTTGAGAAGATCACTTACAAGGAAGGTGAGTTCAAGGACGCCCGGGATCCGGAGTGTGCCAGGGTGAACGAGCGTAACGATGTGCTGATGACGAGGCTGGATGAGCCGAAAGATAAGCTGGTGGTTCGTCAGATATCCGGTGCGATCGCGAGGCGGATCGTTTGTGTGGCGAAGGTCGGTGATGAGTTTGCGTCGGGTGACCGGTTCGGGATGATCAAGTTCGGTTCTCGGACGGAGCTTTATCTGCCTTGGCGTGAGAATGCCAAGGTGGAAGTTGAGATCGGCGATAATGTCAAGGCGGGGCTTACTGTTTTTGTAAGGTATGAATAAATGTCTAAAATAAAGAAGAATGCTCGTCGTGAGGAGCTGCTCAGGCGTGTGAAGCATCATCGGCTGACGGCTATTTCTGTATTGCCATCGCTTATTACTCTTATCAATGCTTTGTGCGGTTTTGCTTCGATATGTTTTGCGAGCGATGTTACAGGTCAGTTCTCTTTTTATAATATTAAGATATCATATTTCGCGATGGCGGGGTATCTGATATTTATCGCGATGGTCGCTGATATGCTTGATGGGCGTATCGCTCGGATGAGCAATATGACGAGCAGTTTCGGTGGTCAGCTTGACAGTTTGTGCGATATTATCAGTTTCGGAGTTGCGCCTGCTTATCTTGTGCTGAAGGTTATGCAGCATAAGCTGACGGAGCTTGTGGCGCCGACCGAGGCGTTTACTGGTTTGGTTGAGCGTTTCATATTTTTGGCGGCTGGAGTTTATGTTGCTTGTGCGGCGATACGGCTTGCGCGGTTTAATGTTGAGAACGAAGAGGATGAGACGGCACATATGGCGTTTGAGGGATTGCCTACGCCTGCGGCAGCGGGTGTTGTTGCGAGCATGATAATCTTTTATGAAGGGCTGATCGCTCCTTCGGCGGTTCATGATTCGCTGTTCTTTGAATTTGTCGAGGGGCTTATCATATATGCTTTGCCTTTTGTGACGATCGGTGTTGCGGGTCTTATGGTGAGCAGGGTCATTTTTCCGCATTTGTTCAACCAGTACTTCAAGGGACGAAAGCCGCTGACGAATCTTCTGTTGGCGCTTACGGCGATATGTCTTGTTGTGTGGGTGCATGAGGCAGCGCTTTTGGTTTGCTTTTGCGGGTTCGCTCTTAGCGGATCGCTTAGGTGGGGGTATAAGAGGGTGAAGGTTTTCAGGCAGAAGCGGCAGCAGGATGAGGCGGCGAGTGCGGCGGTGGAAAAGGTGTCTGATCCCATTAATTCTGAGGAAGCACAGCAAGGGTAGAAATATTGGGTGGTGTATCACTTTATCTGCATATTCCATTTTGCGTTAGCAAGTGCGGGTATTGCGCGTTTTATTCGGAGCGAGTTTGCGGTGGTGATGTCGGGGCGGTTGTCGGGGCGATGATCGATGAGGTTCGGGGGTACCGGAGCGGGCTTGAAATATCTACGATCTATATTGGCGGGGGGAGTCCGAGTTGTATTGGTGTCGAGCAGCTTTGCAGGCTGGTTGATGCGGTTTATGAGCATTTTGAGGTTTGCGGGCGTGTTGAGTTTACTGTCGAGGCGAACCCGGGGCAGGTTGGGGGTGCGTGGCTGGAGCGGATGAAGGGGTGCGGGGTGAATCGGCTGTCGTTCGGGGCGCAATCGTTTGATGAGGGGGAGCTAAAACTGCTTGGCAGGGCGCATGGGGTTGAGGATGTTTATGCGGCGTTTGAGCTTGCGCGGGGGGCGGGGTATGACAATCTTAGTATCGATCTGATGTTTGCTTTGCCCGGGGGGACGGTTGAGGTGTTTGCGGAGTCGCTGGATGCCGCAGTGGGGCTTGGGGTTGAGCATGTTTCTGCGTATAGTCTCAGCTATGAGGAGGGGAGCGATTTTATGCGGGAGCTTTTGGCGGGGCGGATCGAGCGGGTGTGTGAGGAGGTCGATCGGGCGATGTATGAGCGGGCGATAGAGGTGCTGGCTGGCGCGGGGTATGAGCATTATGAGATATCGAATTTTGCGAAGGCGGGGTTTGAGTGTCGACACAATATGGCGTACTGGGCGAACGATGATTATATCGGGATCGGGCCGAGTGCGGCGAGCTGGTTCGGGGGGAAGCGGTATACGAATGTTGCTGATATTGGTGAGTATGTTGCGGGGATCGATAGTTTGGGGAGGGCGGTTGCGGAATCAAGCGAGCCGACAGTGATCGAGGTTGCGTGCGAGACTGCGGTGCTGAATCTGAGACGGCGGGCGGGGATCGATGTGCATGAGTTTGTTAAGCGGACGGGGTATGAGGTGTTCGGGTTGTTTGGCGGGGAGATTAGCTGCAATGCGCAGGCGGGTTTGCTGGAGGTTTGTGATGACAGGGTTAGATTGACCGATGAGGGGATCATGGTTGCGGATCGGGTGCTTGCGGATTTTTCGGTGGTTTGAGGTTTTTGTTTTGTTAATTGTTTTTTACCTCACGAAGGAGACGGATGTTGTCTATCCAGACGGTTTTGGCGGAGTTGCTGAGTTGAACTTTTAGAATTACATTTTGCGGTTTTTCGTCTTCCAATAATACCATTTCAGTTTCAAAAATTGCCCAATCAGACTCAGATGACATGTGTCCTGAGATCACACTTGTATTGCACTGTTTTTTTTCTCTTCCTGGGATGTCACAGAACATTTCGATTGAGGCGTCCCCAATAATCCTTGCCTGGTAGACAAGCGTTGTGTCGTGGATGTCCAGAGGGCCGGTTTCGAATAATATGAACTTGCTTGGTGAGCCTTTTGACCTTCTTATCTTAAAGCTGCCGTTGCCGTCGATGGATACATTTTTGTCGAACTCCAAGCCTGGCTGAACTGCTACGTTTTCCATGTTGTCGATTGGGAAGTGTTTGAATTCTACGGCTTCAAAGCCTCTGTTATTATCAGCACTTTCCTCGAGTGGGATAGGTTCCGCTAAGAATACAATAGTTAGAAGAAGAGTTAAAAATATCGTAATTGGATAGCCTATAATTAAACCAGCCATTGCGAGGCCTGAGCCTTTGAGGTTTGGGTTCTTTCTGGTTTTTCTTCTGGCGATATGTCCACAGATAATTGCTGGAATGCCTGCGAAGGGGCCAAGGATGAAAGTCATTAATGAAAGTACGAATGAAGCGACTGCCAGATCTGAAAACTTTGAAGGCTGGTTTGGATCGGGAGTCGTCAGGGGGGCAGCAGGGGGGTGATTGCTCATCGCGGCTAAAAGGTCATCATATTCTGCCTGCGTTATTTTGCCTTCGTTTAATAGGTTGTTTAGTTCCTGTGCTGATGTTATCTGGTTCATTTTACAGACTCCTAAATATTTTCAAGCTGGTCTTTGGCCTGGTCTACGCTTATTTTGCCTTTGCTGAGTTGTTCGAGTATTGCTTTTTTGCACAGGTCATTTTTTTTGAGTTGTTTGTAATTATCGATAACTTTGTCGAGTCGTGATCGTATGGCTGCGTAGCCGTGCGGGGTGGTCTTTTCGAGTGACTTGATGCTGAA